>JBAVPP010000244.1:0-2612 GCA_049693175.1 Gallionella sp.
CCATTTACCCAACCGGCAATTGGTATGAGAGGCAAAGCTATCGGCAGCACGATTCGATATTCCCATAAACACTTTGTATATCTCGAACTTGTAAAGGATATGGTCTATCTTTGCCACTTCAACAAAGCTGCGTAAGGCTGCTGCCGAAATTGTCCCTTCCATTTGATTGGAAAGTGTGAGCAGGTGTTTCATATTTTGCAATACGCCACTGACACTCGAACCAAACTCTTTAGACTGGTCGGCGAGGCCGGTCATTTGTACATGCGTTTGTTTAGTCTCGCCCTGAATCGCTGTGACGATGCCGGAAATCTCATTGGTGGCCTTGGAAGTGCGCTCCGCCAATTTTCTAACCTCATCCGCGACCACGGCGAAACCGCGTCCTTGCTCGCCCGCGCGTGCCGCTTCAATCGCCGCATTCAGTGCCAGCAAATTGGTCTGATCGGCGATTTCTTTGATGAGTTGGATGATGCTGCCGATTTGTTCAGCCTGTTGCGCCAGGTTCTCGACATTGCCGGATGATTGCAAAGTGTCGGTAGACAACATGTCCAGTGTGAGGGACAGTTTTTCTATTGCCTCGCCATTTCCGGCCGACATATTTGCCGCCTCGATGGCATGCACTTTTTCTTCTTTCAGTGCTTGGGCCGCACTCACTTGTGATTGCTGCATTGCGGCAAAGGACGCGCCAAAAGTCTGCATATTTTTGAAGATTAGTTTGGCCACTTCGCACTCGGATCGCGCTTGCCGCGTCTCGGTTTGCGCAACAGCCAAGGCATTTTCAACCCCGCTTAAAGTCGATTGTAAATTGGCGACTTCACTTTCAGCCTGGGTTAATTTGCGCTGCGTTTCCAGAAGGTCTTGCTTGAGTTTTCCGCAAAACATTTATTGCTCCCACCTGACGATTTTCGCTATTTCAAAACGAAATAGCCTATGCAAGGATTGTCGTGCCGCGCATGAAGTGGGGAAGTATGGAATAGAGGCTGAAAAACGGTGCTATCTGAAAATATAGCTGCTTGATGCGCTTTTGTTCGAGTTGGTTTTTAAAAAACTTAAACCGATTTCAAATGGTAAATCCGGCAGAGTCAGGCCAGCAATTCAGCGACTTTGATTTGCCTGTTTTGCGCGACAGATAATACCGCATCATGCAACACGCGCGTGCTTGACGCATCCACTTCACCGGCAAGGGGATGATGAAACATCACCGACGTGGAGAACGCGGTGATTGCCTGAAGATCGGAATCACCATCTTTCAGATGTTGGGGTTTGACCGCCTGAAAATAGGCGATGCCGCCGCGCGTGGAGACAGCCAGCAAATAAAATTTTTCGCCGGTGTCATGCACTTTTTCGTCGTACACACAAAAATATTGTGTCGCGCTATCCGCCTGTGGCACGGTGTTGATGAGCTTGGCAACATCCTCGATGAAGCCCTGCGCGCGATTGAGTTGCGGGGCAAGCGTGATATGGTATTTTCCCGGCCTATGCATGATGACGGGATTATCCAGCACCACCGGTTTGGAGCGGCGTATAGCAAGCACAATCAAGGTAATAATCGTGGTAAGTAAAAGCGTTTCACCCATTTCTAAACCCCATAAAAATTCCGGGGGCTTGCGCCCCCTTTGTTGTCGCGTGCCGGTTTAACTCGACCTTGCCACACGCACGACAGTATTGGAACTTTCCATCCATTTTTTGATGCGGTTCGCATCGCCGATGCGGGTGCGTTTGCCCCAGGAATCGAGTAACACAATAATCACCGGACGTTGATTGATAGTGGCTTCCATCACCAGACAACGTCCCGCTTCATTAATGAAACCGGTCTTGCTCACGCCTATATGCCAAGACGCATTTTTCACCAAAGGATTGGTGTTGTGAAAATGAATTTCACTTCCGGCTGAACTGTCCACCGAGGCGGCGGAAGTGGTGGTGTATTGGTGGATCAGCGGATAGGTGCGTGCGGCAGCAACCATTTTCACCAAGTCATGCGCAGTCGAGACATTGTCGCTATTCAATCCGGTCGGATCGAAGAACTTGGTGCTGGTCATGCCCAGTTGTTTCGCCTTGGTATTCATTGCCGCCACGGCTGCCTGCATCCCGCCGGGATAGCTGCGAGCCAACGCGGAAGCGGCGCGATTCTCGGAAGCCATCAACGCCATTTGCATCATCTCCGAACGCGTAAATTTCATGCCGATACGCAAGCGTGAATGCGTGCCTTTGAGCGTATCCAAATCATCGACCGCCACGCTGATTTCTTCATTCATCGGCAACTGCGCATCCAAGATTACCATCGCGGTCATCAGCTTGGTGATGGATGCGATAGGTGCGACCAACTCAGCGTGTTTGTTGTAAATCTCCTGCTGATTGGTTTCGTCCACGATGAGCGCGACGTTGGATTGCACATGCGGCGACATCGGATCGAATGGAATCGAAGCGTGATGCGCTTTATGATGTTTGTGATGATGCGTTTGCGCAAGGGCAACGTTCGCGCTCATCAACGAAGTCAACAGGATTGCCCAGCAAATTTTATTTTTCATAATCTATTTTTCCCAGCCCAACAGATAGTGCATAGCATACCCTAAAATTAATATAAATCAATCGGCAAGCTCTTTACTCTCTTCTTG
>JBAVPP010000245.1:0-10105 GCA_049693175.1 Gallionella sp.
GATTGGAGTCGGGCCTTCCATCGAATCGGGCAACCAAACATGCAGTGGGAATTGCGCCGATTTACCCATCGCGCCGATGAACAACAAAATGCAAATCGCGGTGATGAGATTGACGTGCAAACTGCCTATCGGTGCCATATCGTTGGCGTGTTTGGCGACGTTGGCAAACACGTCGGCATAGTTTAGCGAGCCGAACACCATCAGCACCAGTGCGATGCCCAGCAAGAATCCGAAGTCGCCGACGCGGTTGACCAGGAACGCTTTAAGATTGGCGTAAATCGCGGTTTCACGGGTGTACCAGAAACCAATCAGCAAGTATGAAACCAAGCCCACGGCTTCCCAGCCGAAGAACAGTTGCATAAAGTTGTTCGCCATCACCAGCATCAGCATGGAAAAAGTGAACAGTGATATGTAGCTGAAGAAACGCTGGTAGCCAGGGTCTTCTTTCATGTAACCGATGGTGTAAATGTGCACCATCAGCGATACCGATGTGACCACCAGCATCATGGTCGCGGTGAGACGGTCGATCAAGAATCCGACATAAAAAGTTGTGCCGCCGGAAGTCAACCAAGTGTAAACAGGGCCGTCGAACACATGACCGTCGAGTACGCTCAGGAACACTTGGATGGCCGCATACAAAGACACGCCGACCATGGCGATGGTGATGCGGTGCGAGTTATTGCGCCCCAGCACATTGCCAAATAATCCCGCCGCAATCGCACCAAGCAAAGGCGCGAGTGGAATCAATAGATACAGTGTTTGAATGTCCATCATCAGCCTTTCAAACTGCCGAGATCATCGACGTTAATGGTGCGCAGATTACGGAATAACACCACCAGTATCGCCAGACCTATCGCGGCTTCGGCGGCAGCCACCGTCAAAATAAAAAACACCATCACCTGTCCGGCGGTGTCATGCAAATAATGCGAGAAAGCGACGAAGTTGGTGTTCACCGCGAGCAACATCAGCTCGATGGCCATCAGCAACACGATAACGTTTTTGCGGTTCAAAAATATACCGACCACGCTGATAGCGAATAGCACCGCGCTTAGTATCAAATAATGTGACAGGGTCAACATGCGATTTTTTCTCCCCTTGTTTGAGTTATTTCTGCGCCGCCGAAGTGTTGCTTTCGGCTGACATATTTTTAATCACACGAACGCGATCCGCAGCCTTGACTTGCACCTGTTCGGAAATATTTTGCGTCTTCAAACCGGCACGGCGGCGCAGTGTCAGCGCGATTGCGGCAACCATCGCCACCAGCAAAATCACTGCCGCCAGCTCAAATGGATAAACATAATCGGTATACAGCAAACGTCCCAACTCTTTGGTATTGCTATAGTCGGCGGGATGCGGAATGGCATGTACGGTATCGGAAGTTTGGCGCGCGCCCAACACATAAATCATCTCGAACACCATCAGCCCGGCGATGCCCGCACCAAACGGAAACCAACGCCAGAAACCCTCGCGCAGACGCACCAGATTGATATCCAGCATCATCACCACGAACAGGAACAACACCATCACCGCGCCGACATAAACCAGCACCAGCACGATGGCGAGAAATTCCGCTTCCAACAACATCCAGATACCCGCCGAACTACAAAACGCCAGCACCAAAAACAGTGCGGCATTGACCGGGTTGCGCGCCGTGATCACACCCATCGCCGCAAACACGGTAATGGCGGCAAACACATAAAACACGATGTCCACAAAATTCATCTATCTATCCTCTTAAAGGCTGGTGAGTGGAGCGGCACTTTGTGCCCCAGCGGTAAGCGGAAAACCGCTGCACCACATTTCCCACTTCCCACTTACCTACTTCCCACAATTATCGGTACTTCGCGTCTTCTGCTCTATCTTTAGCAATCTGCGCTTCGTGCTTATCACCTATCGCCAACAACATCGGTTTGGTGTAATACAAATCACCTTTTTTCTCGCCGTGATATTCAAAAATGCGCGTCTCAACGATGGCATCAACCGGGCAAGATTCTTCGCAGAATCCGCAAAAAATACACTTGGTCAAATCGATGTCGTATTGCGTGGTGCGGCGTGTGCCGTCCTCGCGTTCCGCCACTTCGATTTTAATTGCCAATGCCGGACACACCGCTTCGCACAATTTGCAACCGATGCAACGCTCTTCGCCGTTGGCATAACGACGCTGCGCATGGAGTCCGCGAAAGCGATAGCCTTGCGGCGTTTTTTCTTCGGGGAATTGCACGGTGATTTTGCGCGCGAACAAATAACGTCCGGTCAACGCCAAACCCTTGACCAGTTCGATCAGCAAAAAAGTCTTAAAATAAAATTTGATTTTTTCCATATTCATCTCCGGCGTTTACCAGACCCACAGCGGAGTTTGCATCCACACGCCCACCACCACGACCCAGATGATAGACAGCGGAATAAACACTTTCCAACCCAGGCGCATCAACTGGTCATAGCGATAACGCGGGAAGGTCGCGCGAAACCACAGGAACAGGAACAGCACGAACACGGCTTTCCCCAACATCCACACAATACTGTCCGGCAGGAACGGCAAGGGGGACAACCAGCCACCCAAAAACATGATGGAGGTCAGGAAGGAAATCAAAATCATGTTGGCGTATTCGGCGAGGAAGAACAGCGCGAACGCCATGCCGGAATATTCCACATGGAAGCCCGCGACGATTTCGGACTCACCTTCCGCCACGTCGAACGGCGCGCGATTGGCTTCCGCCACACCGGAAATAAAGTACACAATGAACATCGGGAACAGCGGAATGAAGTACCAGTTCAACGCGCCGTAATGACCTTTTTGACCGTTCACGATGTCGCCCAGATTCATGCTTTGCGCCGCCATCAACACGCACACCAGCGCGAATCCCATGGCGATTTCATATGACACAATTTGCGCGGCGGAGCGCAGTGCACCGAGGAAAGCATACTTGGAATTGGATGCCCAACCCGCGATAATGATGCCGTACACGCCCAGCGATGCCATCGCCAAAATGTACAACAATCCAGCGTTAACATTCGCCAACACCATTTCCGCATTAAACGGTATCACCGCCCAAGCGGCCAGCGCGGGCATCAGCGCGAGTATCGGCCCCAGGATGAATAAAAACTTGTTCGCTCCGTTGGGGATGATGATCTCTTTCATCAGCAACTTGAGACCGTCGGCAAGCGGCTGCAACAGCCCAAAATAACCCACGCGATTCGGACCGATGCGTATCTGTATCCAGCCAATCACCCAGCGTTCCGCCAGCGTGGTGTAAGCCACCGCGCCCATGATGGGCGCAACGATAATCACAATCTTCACCAGCGTCCACAGCGGCAACCATGCCGCACCCAATAGGTTTTGTCCGGCTTGTTCAAAACTGAGTAGCAAATCCATCATCATGCACGCTCCACATTGATCGTTCCGAACATCGCGCCCAATGCCGCTGTCGCCGCATGACCGGCTGCGACACGCGCCGTGCCAAGTGCCTGACCATCATTCACCCGCACCTGCAAACGCGCGCTGCCATTGCCTTGCGTGACTTTGACATATTCCCCATCGGCAAGCCCCAACTTCGCCAATTCACTGCTGTGCAGGCTCACCACCGGTGTCGCCGCATCGTGCGTTTTTTGCAACGAGGCGGCGCGGCGCACAATCGCATCGCAGCTGTAAATCGGCACATCGCTGACGCGTTGCAAACCGTTGGACTGCACAGCCGCTACCGTTTGTAACGCGACACCACTGATGCCGTTGTTCAAATTCGCCATGCCGTAAGTCGCCAACAGTTCGTCGCGCACTTGCTCGGACGTGTCGTAATCAAAACCGCCCACCTCCATCAAATTACCCAACACGCGCAACACCTTCCACGCCGGACGCGCTTCGCCCAAAGGCTTAACCGCGCCTTTGAAACTTTGCGCCAGACCTTCGGTATTGATGAATGTGCCGGATGTTTCGCTGAACGGCGCAATCGGCAACAACACATCGGCATATTGCATGGCGTTGTGTTTATACGCACTCATCGCCACCACCATATCGGCGGCCTGCATCGCGGTCATCGCTTGTTGTGCGTCATGCGCATCCAACTCGGCTTCGACGTTCAGCAACAAATACGCCTTGCGCGGTTGAGCCAGCATTTGTGCGGCATTCAAACCACTGCCATTCGGCACCGCACCGGCGACATAAGCACCGACGCTGTTCGCCGCTTCGCCCAAATAACCGAACGATGCATTGCTTAAATTTGCAATGTTCGACGCGAGTAAAGCGAGTTGTGTGGCTTGTGGATGTTGCTGTGCAAAGTTGCCCAACAATACCTCGACGCGTTCGCCGCTGCTCAAACTTTGCGCGACGGCTTGTGCATTTTCCGAAACAGAAACCGACGCGATTGCGGCTTGCACCTCGGCACTCAAAGCCGTTTGTTTAAGCGTCGCCAAGGCCTTCAACACTTGCGCCAACTCGTTCACCATTGCGCCCGGTGCGACGATGCTTTTATGTGCGACCGGCATCAACAACTCATCATCCGATGCATGTACGAGATTGGCTTGCGCGCCATTTTTCACGGCAGCGCGTATGCGTTGCGCCAGCAGCGGATGGTCTTTGCGCAGGAAACTGCCGACCACCAAGAAGCGATCTCGTGTATTCAAATCCGCGATACTCATGCCCAGATGCGGCGCGCCCATTTGATGACCGTCCGCGCTGAAATCGGACTGGCGCAAACGGAAATCCACGTTGTCGCTACCCATGCCGCGCATGAGTTTTTGCAACAGTGCGAGCTCTTCCAACGTGCTGTGCGGCGTTGCCAACGCGCCGATGTCGGCGGCACTCGCGGAGGTTTTAATTTGACGCAGCCCATTCGCCACATATTCCAGCGCGGCTTGCCATTCCACTTCTATCCACTCACCACCCTGCTTGAGCATAGGTTTGGTCAAACGTTCCGGCGCGTTCAACCCTTCATAGCTGAAGCGGTCTTTATCCGATAACCAGCATTCATTGATGGCCTCGTTTTCAATCGGAACGACGCGCGCCACTTTGTTGTCTTTGGTGTGCAAGGCCAGGCTAGCACCCAATCCGTCATGCGGACTAACCGAACGGCGGCGCGACAATTCCCATGAGCGCGCGGTGTAACGGAATGGCTTGCTGGTCAACGCGCCGACCGGGCACAGGTCTATCATGTTGCCGGACAACTCCGAATCGACCGTGCTGTTCACAAAACTCATAATCTCGGCATTCTCGCCACGAAACGCCATACCCAATTCCATTACCCCGGCGATCTCCTGACCGAAACGCACACAGCGTGTGCAATGAATGCAGCGCGACATTTCTTCGGTGGACACCAACGCGCCAATGTCTTTATGCATCACGACGCGCTTGCCTTCTTGATAACGCGATTCGCCGCCGCCATAACCGACCGCCAGATCCTGCAACTGACACTCGCCGCCCTGATCGCAAATCGGGCAATCCAGCGGATGATTGATGAGCAAAAATTCCATCACGCCTTTTTGCGCCTTGATGGCCATTTCGGAATGCGTGTGTACTTTCATGCCATCGGTGGCGGGTGTCGCGCAAGCCGGCAGCGGCTTGGGTGCTTTTTCCACTTCCACCAGACACATGCGGCAATTCGCCGCGATGGATAGTTTTTTGTGATAGCAAAAATGCGGGATATACACACCGGCTTGCTGCGCGGCTTCTATCACCATCGACCCTTTGGGGGTATCGATTATTTTTCCGTCAATCTCGATTTTAATCATGTCCATGCACCTGTCGCTACACCAAGCAACGCTTGTGTTCGATGTGATATTCAAATTCTTCGCGGAAGTTTTTCAACATGCCTTGCACCGGCCACACGGCGGCTTCACCGAGTGCGCAAATCGTGCGCCCGGCGATGTTTTCGCCCACACTCAACAACAAATCCAAATCTTCTTTGCGACCTTCGCCGTGCTCGATGCGATGCACGATGCGGTACAACCAACCCGTGCCTTCACGGCAAGGCGTGCATTGACCGCACGATTCTTCATAGTAGAAATACGACAGCCGCTCCAGTGCGCGCACCATGCACACGGTGTCATCCATGACGATGACCGCGCCGCTGCCCAAACCCGAACCGGCTTTGGAAATCGAGTCGTAATCCATGGTCAAGTCCATCATGGTTTCGCCCCTGAGCACCGGCATGGACGAGCCACCGGGGATCACCGCTTTTAATTTATTGCCGTAACGCACACCACCAGCCATCTCCAACAACTTGGCGAAGGGCGTACCCATAGGCACTTCAAAGTTGCCGGGATTATTGACATGACCGGACACCGAAAATAATTTCGTGCCGCCGTTATTCGGCTTGCCCAAATCCAGAAACGCCTGACCACCATTATTGATAATGTAGGGGATGCTGGCGAAAGTTTCGGTGTTGTTGATGGTGGTTGGTTTGCCATATAAACCAAAGCTGGCGGGGAACGGCGGTTTGAAACGCGGCTGACCTTTTTTGCCTTCTATGGATTCGAGCAAAGCGGTTTCTTCACCGCAAATATACGCGCCGTAACCGAGATGGTTATGCAGGTCGAAATCAAAATCAAACCCCATAATATTTTTGCCGAGATAACCGGCTTTGCGCGCCAGTTCGCACGCTTCCTCCATGCGCTCGTAGGCTTCAAAAATCTCGCCATGCACATAGTTGTAACCGGTCTTCACACCCATGGTGTAAGCGGCAATCGCCATACCTTCTATGAGCAGATGCGGGTTGTTGCGCAGGATGTCCCAGTCTTTGCACGTGCCGGGCTCGCCCTCATCGGAATTACATACGATGTACTTATCGCCCGCAAAACCGCGCGGCATAAAACTCCATTTCAGTCCGGTCGGGAAACCCGCGCCGCCGCGTCCGCGCAACGCCGACAATTTCACATCGGCAATGATGGCTTCCGGCGAAATTTTTTCCGTCAGCACTTTGCGCAATGCCTGATAGCCACCGACCTTGAGATAGTTTTCCAACGTCCACGGCTGATCAAAATCCATCGTGGTTTGAGTGACCGGACCTCTTATCATTTATCCAACTCCGCCAACATTGCATCGATCTTTTGCGGAGTCATGCGGCCGCATATTTTTTTGTTGTTGATGGTGAGCAAGGGTGCTTCGATACACGCGCCCATGCATTCGCCTTCGCGCAAACCAAACTTGCCGTCGGCCGTCATTTCGCCTATGCCTATGCCCAGTTTATTTTCCAGATATTTCACCGTGTCCAGCGCGCCGCACAAAGTGCAGGACAGATTGGTACACACGGTCAGCGTGTGCTTGCCCATGGGCTTCAAGTTATACATGTGATAAAAGGTCGCAACCTCGTATACCGCCATGTGCGCCATGCCCAGAGCGGCGGCAACATCAGTCATATCATCGTTGGATATCCAACCTTTTTCATCTTGCACGAAACGCAGTGCCGCCATCACGGCAGATTGCTTTTGATCGGCCGGATACTTGCTCAATTCGCGGTTGATCTGTTCTTGTATTTGCGCGGATAACATTAACGGTCTACCTCTCCAAAAACGATGTCTTGCGTGCCGATGATGGTCACCACGTCGGCAATCATGTGACCTCTGGCCATTTCATCCAAACCGGAAATATGCGCAAAACCCGGCGCGCGGATTTTCATGCGGTACGGTTTGTTCGCGCCATCGGACACCAAATAAATACCAAACTCACCCTTGGGGTGTTCCACCGCCGCATATGCTTCACCGGCGGGAACATGCATCCCTTCGGTAAATAATTTGAAGTGATGGATGAGTTCTTCCATATTCTCTTTCATCGCCACCCGACTCGGCGGCGCGAATTTATGGTTGGTCGTCATCACCGCACCGGGATTGGCTTTGAGCCACGTCACGCATTGCGCAATGATGCGATTCGACTGGCGCATTTCTTCCACGCGCACCAAATATCTATCGTAAGAATCGCCGGTTTTGCCAACGGGAATATCAAAATCCAAGCGGTCATAAACTTCGTAAGGTTGCTTCTTGCGCAAATCCCACCCGATACCCGAACCGCGCAGCATAGGCCCGGTGAAACCCATGGCCAGCGCGCGTTCCGGCGTGACGATACCGATATTCACGGTACGCTGTTTCCAGATGCGGTTGTCGGTCAACAAGGTTTCGTACTCATCGACACACTTGGGAAAACGCTGCGTGAAATCCTCGATGAAATCCAGCACCGAACCTTGACGGTTCTCGTTCATTTTTTTCACAGCGGCGGCGTTGTGGATTTTAGACGCCTGATATTGCGGCATGGTGTCGGGCAGGTCGCGGTACACACCGCCAGGACGGTAATACGCCGCGTGCAAACGCGCACCCGATGCCGCCTCGTACACATCCATCAAATCTTCGCGCTCGCGGAAGCAATATAAAAACATGGTCATCGCGCCGATGTCCAGGCCATGCGCGCCCAACCACAACAAGTGATTCAGAATGCGCGTGATCTCGTCGAACATCACACGCAGATACTGCGCGCGCAACGGAACTTCGATACCCGCCAATTTTTCTATCGCCATCACATACGCGTGCTCGTTGCTCATCATCGACACATAGTCGAGGCGATCCATGTACGGGACGGATTGCAAAAATGTTTTATGTTCAGCGAGTTTTTCGGTGGCTCTATGCAACAAACCAATATGCGGATCAGCGCGTTCAATCACCTCACCATCCAACTCCAACACCAGACGCAACACGCCGTGCGCCGAAGGATGTTGCGGGCCAAAATTCATTGTGTAATTTTTAATCTCAGACATAGCGTTAGATGCCTCTCACAATTTGCAGCGCGCGTTCACAATTCATTTTAGACATGGCGTTATCCTCGCACCGATCCGTATAACTCATCACGCACAATACGCGGCGTAACTTCACGCGCATCAATGGAAACAGGTTGATAGACCACGCGTTGTTGCGCCGGGTCGTATTTCATTTCGACATGACCGGACAAGGGGAAATCTTTGCGGAAGGGATTGCCGACAAAACCGTAATCGGTCAACAAGCGGCGCAGATCGGGATGGCCAGTGAACACGATGCCGAACAAGTCGAATGCCTCGCGCTCATACCAGTTGGCGCACGACCAAATATCCACCACAGAAGGCAATACCGGAAAGCCATCTTCCTCGGCGAACACACGCACTCGCAAACGTTGATTGTGTGTGACCGACAGTAAGTGATAGACGATAGCGAAACGTTTGCCATCCCACGCGCCGTCCCCATACCCCAAGTAGTCCATGCCGCACAAGTCGGTGAGTTGTTCGAAACGCAAGCCCTCGCTATCGCGCAACTCAGACATCACCGTCAACATATCGGCGGCTTTCACCACCACGGTCAGCTCTTCCAATTTTTCCTGCACACTCACCAGCTTTTCGGCCAACAAGCCGGACAAGCGGTCGCGCAATGTGATTAAGTCAGCAGCCATCATTCACCCTAGCGCGCAATAGTATTGGTACGTTTGATTTTGTTTTGCAACTGGATAATGCCGTACAGCAAAGCCTCGGCGGTCGGCGGGCAACCCGGCACATAAATATCCACCGGCACGATGCGATCACAACCGCGCACCACCGAATACGAATAGTGATAGTAACCGCCGCCGTTTGCGCACGAGCCCATCGAAATCACCCAGCGCGGCTCGGCCATCTGATCATAAACTTTTCGTAGCGCGGGAGCCATTTTATTGCACAGTGTGCCCGCGACTATCATCACATCGGATTGGCGCGGACTGGGGCGAAACACCACGCCGAATCTATCCAAATCGTAACGCGCCGCACCCGCTTGCATCATCTCGACCGCGCAACACGCCAGACCAAATGTCATCGGCCATAACGAACCGGTGCGTGTGTAATTGATGATGGTGTCCAGGGTCGTGGTGACGACACCTTTCTCCAGTATGCCCTCTACTCCCATTCCAATGCCCCCTTCATCCACTCATAGATAAAGCCGACGACCAGAATCGCCAAAAATATCATCATGGAAATAAAACCGAACGTACCGATTACCTTGAGCACGATTGCCCAGGGAAAGAGAAATGCAATTTCGAGATCGAACAGAATAAACAGAATAGCGACCAGATAGTAACGCACGTCGAACTTCATACGCGCATCCTCAAACGCCTCAAAACCACACTCGTAAG
>JBAVPP010000246.1:0-4614 GCA_049693175.1 Gallionella sp.
GGCATACGCACTTGCGATTTTTCAACCGCGTGACCTTGTGCAACCAGCGCGGCTGCGATGTCGGCATTGGTAACCGAACCGAACAACTTGCCATCCACACCAGCTTTTTGCGAAATCTTCACCACCACGCCGACAATCTTTTCACCGCGTGCTTGCGCGTCCGCCAACTTGGCCAGATCAGCCGCCAACAACTCGGCGCGACGCACTTCAAACTCAGCCATGCTGGATGCGGTGGCGCGTTTAGCCTTGCCTTGCGGGATCAAAAAGTTACGCGCGTAACCGTTTTTAACTTTAACCACGTCACCGAATTGGCCCAGGTTAATGACTTTTTCCATCAAAATAATTTGCATGTCAGAACTCCTAGTGTAAATCGGTGTATGGCAGCAAAGCCAAGAAGCGCGCGCGTTTCACGGCGGTGCTCAATTGACGCTGGAAGCGTGTCTTGGTGCCGGTGATACGCGCCGGAATCAGTTTGCCATTCTCGGATACAAATTCTTTGAGAATATTCACATCTTTGTAATCCACTTCCGCGATTTTATCGACGGTGAAGCGGCAGAATTTACGACGCTTGAACAGGTTGTTGCGACCTGGGCGTTTTTTGTCATCTTTCTTTTTGTCTGGACGAGCCATGATATTTCCTTATTCCAAAATTAAGTCATTGATGCGCGCGACCCGTTATCTGCTGTGGTGCATTTCAGCGCGATGCACTCGCCGCTGAAAGTAACCGGCACGCGACGAAGATTACGCTGCTGCCGCTTCCGCAGGTACCGCGCTATCGGACAAAACTGAACGGGATTTTTCTTCCTTCATCATTGCCGATGGCTCAGTCACCGCTGCTTTGGTGGAAACAGTCAGATGGCGCAATACCGCGTCATTGAAACGGAACGCGTGTTCCAGTTCGTTCAATGTTTCTTGGTTGCATTGGATATTCATCAAGACATAGTGAGCCTTGTGAATTTTTTGGATAGGGTAAGCCAATTGGCGGCGACCCCAATCTTCCAGACGGTGTATCAGCCCTTCCTTGGAAGTGACCAGTGTGCGATAACGCTCGATCATGGCGGGCACTTGCTCGCTTTGATCGGGATGCACGATAAACACGATTTCGTAATGTCGCATTACATCTCCTTGTGGTTTATAAAGCCCCCCGCTTGCGGTGCGGTGGAGCAAGGTTGCAAGCCGACCATCGGCTCACAGGGGCGCGGATTATACCGGATAAACGAATCCAGTCAAGGCGAAGTTCTTTACGATTATTCAGCAGTTAGGCGCGATAAATCTGCCCCCATAAATAATCTTGTAAGGTTTACCCATTTCATTCGACCAATGCACAGTCACGATGCGTGACCCCGACAAACTTTAGGAGAATGAAATGTCTATGATGTGCAAAATGAATGAAAGTTGTTCCGCAAAACACGGCATGTGCATACACGAAAAAATGATGCTGGCGATGGTGGTGATGATCGTGGCGGGTATCGCGCTGTATAAATTCCTGGGCTGAGGAAATACAACTTGCTCCCCTGACTTTTCGGTCAGTTGCACGCGCAGATTCAAGCGCGTGCTTTTTTCGTTTTAAGTCGGCAAGAAATCTGGTGCTATGATGTGCCGCCACATTCTGCACACTGCATACACACCATCACAGCATGACTGAAACCACCTCATCCGACACCTTGCAAGAACACCGCAGCTATTTGGTGCGCTATGCCATGTTGCAGTTGCGCGACCCGCATCTGGCTGAGGATGTGGCGCAGGAAACTTTAATCGCGGCACTGGAAAATCAGGGTAAATTCGCGGGACAATCCTCGCTGCGCACTTGGTTGGTCGGCATACTCAAACACAAGATCATGGACGTGTTGCGCAAGCAGGCGCGCGAACCGCAACTGGATGTCGCCGATGGCGAAAATGAGGACGACATCGTCGATGATTTATTCAAAGCCAACGGGCATTGGGCGGACATGCCGCAGACTTGGGCGAATCCGGAAAAATCGCTGGAAAACGCGCATTTTTGGGAGACTTTCGAGCAATGCAATCAGCGTATGCCGCTCACCACGGCGCGCGCTTTTATGATGCGCGAATTTATGGAAATGAGCACCGAAGATATTTGTCAGGAATTGGATATTTCCTCGACTAACTGCTGGGTGCTGTTACATCGCGCGCGGCTGACGTTGCGCGAATGTCTGGATATAAATTGGTTTGGCAACGCGAGGTGAGTATGCTATTTCTAAACTGCAAACAAAATACCGAACTGCTGTCGCAGTCACAAGATCGCCCCGCCACGGCGCGTGAAAAGTGGGCGATGCGACTGCATTTGCTGGTGTGTAGCGGCTGCCGCAACTTTGACAAGCAACTCGCTTTTATACGCAAAGCGGCGCGCGATTTTCAGCGTAAATTGTAAACGCGCCACTTTAACCTCAGCCGTAAAAAAACCTCGCCGAGCGCGAGGTTTTTTGTTGCCACTTGATGCGTAAAGTTATTTACCCAACACGTCTTTGCGTGTGCTTTCGGCAATTGCCGCACATTGGTTGATGAGGTGTCCGGGCACATTCAACTCGGTGAGTGTGCCGCCCAAATGTTCCATCACCGCGTCAAAATGGGTATCGTTCAACCCTTGCGCCACCAGATGCGCGTGACCTTTACGCATATCTTCGCCGGTGTATTTGTTCGGACCGCCAAACGCCATGGTCAGGAAAGCTTTTTGTTTTGCGGCTTGCTTGGTCATGTCGGTGTTGGCGAAGAAATGTTTGATGCGATCATCTTGCAACACTTTGCGATAAAAAATATCCACCGCTGCATTTACCGCCGCTTCGCCACCCAATTGTTCGTAGATGGATTTTGGCGCGACAGCGGCTGAACGACCTTTGCCTAACACGTCGTTGCGTGTACTTTCGGCAACCGCCGCGCATTGCGCGATCAAATCGCCGGGCACATTCAGTTCTTTGAGCGTGCCGCCCAAGTGTTCCATGACCGCGTCAAAATGGGAATCATTCAAGCCTTTCGCCACCAGATGCGCGTGACCGTTGCGCATGTCTTCACCGGTATATTTATTCGGGCCGCCGAACGCCATAGTTAAGAAAGCCTTTTGTTTCGCGGCTTGCTTGGTCATGTCGGTATTGGCAAAAAAATGTTTGATGCGGTCGTCTTGCAGCACTTTGCGGTAGAAAATATCCACCGCAGCATTCACCGCCGCTTCGCCGCCCAACTTTTCGTACAGGGTCTTAACCGCAACGGGCGCGGCCGGAGCTTTACCGCTGAAAATAATCATGAACACCAAAATCAAATAGGGCAAAAATACAAACAAAAGGGGTAATGCGTTTTCCATTTTTATGGTCTCCGTGTCGTTATAAGTTATCCGGCATCAATTCCCTATCTGCCGGAGGTGCGCATCATAAAACAAAACGGAAATAAAACATATATTCAAAATATATTATAAAACGCTGTTATACCAATACACTAAGCGTGGTTTATTCGGCATCCAAATCGGAGTAATTAATTTCCATAATTTTCGGGGCTCTATCCAAACGATATAAAACGATTAAAAGTCCGATGGTGGCAATGAACATAAAATGCGGGCCGAACAGCCAGAACACCAGCGGCACGATGATGTAATAAGCGCGCATACCGGTACTGTAGAATTTTCCCGCGCGATTCAAATGCGTCGCGACATGCGCCGGTGTAATCATTTTGTGTTTGAGCACAAGCGGCACATTAATCATATAGCCAACGTGATTGAAAATGCGGATGGACATCGAAAAGCTAAAGAATGCGACCAGCATATCCAACAGCAAACAAATGAGTTTGACCAGCCATAGCTCCGGTGCTTGCGCGCCGACGATATTCAGCGCGTGCCAAGTCGCTTCGAGTTTTCCGCCTTCGCTCAACGTCAAAATACCGATGATCATCAACACCGAAGTGGAAGCCAGAAAAGTTGCCGCCATGGTCGAATTACGCAGCGTCTGCACCGCCAGAATATCGCGCCGCTCTTGCATAATGGTTTCCACCCATGCGGTGCGCGCAATGATGTTTACCGCCTGCACGGTGTAGGTTCGGTCACGTTTCACTTTGCGGCTTAAAAAAATATGATAGGCAATAATAAGCGCGGCACTCGCGATAAAACTCAACGCGTCAAAAGTATAAAACGGCATGGCGGATTTCCTTGCGAAAAACGATGCATGAATTGTAATGGCACGGCGGGTGTTTGCAGAGGCGATTTTTTGTGTTGTTCCGCCTAACTATTTAGCCACAAAGAACACATAGTTCACAGGGCAAATCAACCCTTATGCAAAGTGTGGCGGCATAATGTTTGTCAGCATCAAATTCTCTGTGTACTCTGTTGCCCCTGTGGCATGAATGTGGTTTCTTAAATAAAAATAAACAGCGTGAAAAAAACTTCTCTTAATACCCGCATCGTCATCGGCGCAGTCCTCGGCATCGCGCTGGGTTTATGGATGGCGGCGCATAAAGATAGCGGCGTGGCGCACGACGGCATTTATTTTTCCGGCTTGTTCGGCGGCGTGTTCATCGACCTGCTCAAGATGGTGATGGTGCCGCTGGTGTTCTCGTCCATCGTGGTCGGTATCGCCAATCTGCGCGCCCATCAACAACTGCATCGCGTGTGGATTG
>JBAVPP010000247.1:0-2001 GCA_049693175.1 Gallionella sp.
CCAAAAGGGAAGCCATCAAATTTTTTTGACAGCGTGCAAAGCGCGCCGTAATGATGGGCGCGCAATAGTTTTCTGGCTTCGGTGGCGTGGTTCATTTTCTAACCTCTAATTTTTGCCAGAGAGGGCACAGGGACACAGAGCGACTGCGGCATATCTATGTTTCTTGTTTTTTCTCTGTGGTCTCTGTGTACTCTGTGGCTAATGTTTTTACAAGGCCACATCACGCCGACAGTTTCAGCGCGATCATTGCCAGTCGTTTACCCAGTGCGACACACAATTTTTTCTCGGCATCAGAAATCGGCGCGTCGCTGGTCAATCCCGCCACATGGCTTGCGCCGTAAGGCGTTCCGCCGCTGGTGGTGCTGGCGAGTTCGGGTTCGGAATAGGGCAGGCCGACGATAATCATGCCGTGATGCAACAGCGGCATCATCATGGTCAGCAGCGTGCTTTCTTGTCCGCCGTGCATGGAGCTGCTGGAGGTGAACACGGCGGCGGGTTTGCCGACCAGCGCGTGCTGCATCCACAAACCGCCCGTGCCATCCCAAAAATATTTCATCGCCGCCGCCATGTTGCCGAAGCGTGTCGGGCTGCCCAACGCTAATCCTATGCATTCGGTGAGATCGCGCAATTCCACATACGGTGCGCCACTGTCGGGTATGCCGGGTTCGGTGGTCTCGCAAGTGGCGGAGACTTTCGGCACGGTGCGCAATCGCGCTTGCACACCGCTCACTTGCGCGATGCCGCGTGCGATGAGTTGCGCCATTTGTTTGGTCGCGCCGTGTTGGCTGTAATACAGCACGAGGATTTCTTTGTCGGTTATCATGTGGCGATTATAGAGAATGCTTTTTGTCATGCGTAAAAATTTACAGGATATTTTGAATTTGCTGCGTTTTGTGGCGGCGCGCTTTAATCAGGATCAATGCGCGCAAGCCGCAGCCAGCCTGACGTTCACGACACTGCTATCGCTGGTGCCGATGATTACCATCGCGCTGACGATGTTCTCGGCGTTTCCGGTGTTCGACGAATTTTCCGTGCAAATCAAAAGCTATTTATTGAGCAATATGATGCCGGATAAAGCGGGTGCGATTATTTCCACCTACATGGAACAATTCGCCGAAAGCGCGTCCCGTCTCACGGCTGTCGGCATCGCATTTTTGGCGGTCACGGCGATGTCGATGATGCTCACCATAGACAAAACTTTTAACGTGATTTGGCGCGTGACGCGTCCGCGTCCTTTGCTCAAAAGACTGGTGGTGTATTGGGCAATATTGACGCTTGCACCGCTGCTGGTCGGCGCGAGTTTATCGCTTACTTCCTGGCTGATCGGGTTGTCTATGGGCTACGCGAAAAATATTCCGTTTTTCGGCATGGGCGTGCTGAAAATATTGCCTACTTTATTCACCACGCTGGCGTTTTATTTGCTGTTTCGGCTCGTGCCCAACCGCTATGTGCCACGCGCCCATGCCATGATAGGCGCGCTTATCGCGGCGGTGTTATTCGAGGCGATGAATCGCGGCTTCGGCAGTTACATCAGCCATTTTCCCACTTACAAACTGGTGTACGGCGCGTTCGCCAGTGTGCCGATATTTCTGATGTGGATATATTTATCCTGGCTGATTATTTTGTTCGGTGCGGTCATCGCCGCGTCGCTGTCGCATTGGCGTATGCCCGATACTCAGAAGCAAGCACCCGTCGTTCATTTGCTCAATGCTTTGCGCGCTTTGCAAATGATGTCGCAAGGTTTGCATGAGGGGCGCGTCACCACGTTCACGGATATGTCGAAAAAACTGCGTTTGGGTTATGACGCGCTGGAGCAGTTGCTGGACAAGCTGCAAAGCGCGCAACTGGTGTGCAAGACCGAAGGTCAGGGCTGGGTGATGATGCGCGATGCGGAGCATCTGCGTGTCACCGAACTGTTGCAATTGTTCGCACTAAACCGGCACGCATTGACAGCCGTGAAAGGGGACGAAAAGCTGAAAGATTGGCTGACGAGTTGTGTGG
>JBAVPP010000248.1:0-2049 GCA_049693175.1 Gallionella sp.
ACTCAGTCCGGTGCAGGTGCGGTGTTACGAACGCTGCACGATAAGGAGTTGGAAAACATAAGTAGCAAGGACTTTGGTGCGCTGTGTAACGGCAGCAGCAACGATACCACACAGCTACAGGCCGCAATCAATGCAACGCCTTCAGGCGGAAGACTGCGTCTCGTGGCAGGTGATTGTAAAGTGACCGGTCTGACTATCAATAGGCCAATAACGATAGTGGGGGATGGTTTCGGATCGGTCACTGCCGGTGTCGCCAGTAATGCCTATGTTGGTGGGACTAGAATAAGCCCATTTGGTGTGGTCAATGGCTACCTTATCACCGTGCAAAGAGCATCGGTGATAAATAATGAAGGCAATCTTTATGGTGTAAATCTGAGCAATATTTATTTTGAAGGCGGTCAGCGTGCCGCTGCCACTGGAGGTTTGCAACTCGCCTATCTTGATCACTCCTATTTTGAGGACTTGCGATTTGATTCTTTCCAACGCCCGGCGATCAGCCTAAGTAAAAGTGTACGCGAATCCGCGTTCAACCGGATTGCCACAAAATTTTGCGGCAATAATACAGTTGACGGGTACGATCCCGTACACAATTTCCCGGCAATTTCGATAATCGATACCGCAACCGTCGCGAGTGACGGTACCAACCAAATAAAATTTACGAATAGTAATATCGTCTATTCACTTGGTGATTCTGTCGTCTTGGACTCGCTCTCCGGCGCATCGGGAGGCGTAAGGCAAATCACTTTTCATAACATGATGTTTCACGGTATATTACCTGCGATGGCTACGCAAATTCCTGGTGTCAGAGGGGTAATCACCGCACGCCAATCTCAATACTCTCACTTAATATCGGCGGCTGATAAAGTAACCATTTCTTCTGGAAATATGACTTATATGGGGTCAGATACGCCGTCTATCATTCAAAGAGCATCCACGGATGGCACGGTTGTAAGTCCCAGGATTAGAGTGGATGAGTACTGGTTGGAAGGACGTTTCGATGCGTCAGTTGCGATGGGTTCTGCGTATGGCGTATTGCTCGCCGCTGGTTATGCGAGTTTGAGTAATATGCTCATAAACAACAATTATTCCGGCGTGATTAAAACCTTGCCTGGAACGACCATCGATGTTGATTGGAATACAGTCAAAATAGGTGCGGTGGGAGCACAGACTAGTCAAATCATGGGGGCATTGGATAACCAAACCTCGTCATATTCTGGTCAATTGTTAAGCAAGACGGGTATGAGCTACACCTACGGCACGGTTGGCGCGGCAGGCGAGATACCAGATGGCTCAAATCAAACTTCAGCTATCAACATTAAAGTCAGCAACGATGCCGAGGGAAGTTATGGCGGGCAGCTTGGGTTTACGGCACAGCCTAGGGATGTTTTATCCCAACCTTGGTGGCGTTCGAATGTTGCGGGCAACTGGGGTGCTTGGCGCAAAGTAGCGACAGAAAATCCAGTCGTCAACATCGTACCTATTACTTCATATGTTCAAGTTGCGGGTGCCGGGATGACCGCTTACACAGTGACTAAGGCCATGACTTACATCGCCGGAGCGGCGGGGCAGAGTTTGGCTCTGACACTGCCAGCCGCATCGGCGGCGATAGATGGAATAACGGTCACGGTCGTGTCCAACCAGACCAGACCATCGGTAACATGGTCATCGAGAGGCGCGACTTTTGTGGGAGTCCCCACTACGCTGATGGCCGCAACGCCTGTCAAGCTACAATACCTGCATAGCTCTGGACAATGGTGGATCACCCAATGAAAGTAACCTGGCCCGTGTTGTCGTGTTGTACGGCTACTGCAATACGGGTCAAATATATCCTAATTCTTGCATTGTTTCCATGAACGGTTTTTCGATACAGGCATGTAACGGAAATGGCCTTTTGGCAGCAACCGGTTTTAATGTTTCATCACTGTAAGAAACAAACGCGGCATCGGATGGGTCTATTGACATGAATTGACTTATCTCGTGCATTGCATTGTGTGGCTGCTCACAAAGTTTTTCGAAATCTACGCGCAACAAATCATTGGGGTATTGCAC
>JBAVPP010000249.1:0-8014 GCA_049693175.1 Gallionella sp.
GCGTTTTTCTGCGGACTAATTGCCCGTGGAAAAATCGGCTAAAGGACAATCCCAAATAATAAAACACAGCCAAAATAACAATTTCAACTACTAACAATAACAACATGAACACGTTAAATATCGCCACACCCACACCGGCAAACTCATGCCCTGAAAATGGTTTTTTTCACGCGGATTTTTTCAAGCGCGGTCTGACCGCATTATTGTTGCTGACCCTTTCCTGGTGCGGCGTACAGCCCGCTCTGGCTGACTATGTGGGTGAAGCGCAAACCACCATCTATCTTGATAAGCCGACACAAAACATGATTGCTGCGCGCTATCAGGCGGGTGGCGCACTTCAAGTCGGCGATGTCCTTTCATACATTATTCAGTTCACCCCAGTTCCCGGCACCGGGACTGAGCTTACGGGTGGCGGTGCGTATCTGACAGATTACATTCCAGCAGGCACACAGGTGGTAGGCGCGCAATTTGTTCAATACAATCCTGCGACCGGTGTCGCCACGCAAATCGCACCGCCCGGACCTGCCGAGGTGCTGTCTATTTTGGTTCCGCAATACGCTGAAACCGGAATATTTTATTCCACTGACCCGCGCACGGCGGTTTTTACCAACGACGGAAGTTCATCGATTTCGCCTATCAATGGGCAACCTGCTTTGCTCGGTATAGGCGGCGGTCCTCCCGCTGGCTCATTGTTTAGCATCCACAACAACTGGGACTATGCCTTGACCTTGCTGGGCTATGACGCTAACCCGGCGGGCGTGACTGGCTGTGCGACGGTTCTCCCCTCAGCCCTTATTCCATCAGCCGTTGCCGGCCCTGATTCTTTCATTACGGCCGACACGCTGGGCGGACAAGGGCCTTGGCAACGCATTAGCTATCCCGGCTCTACGATAGGCACGGCTGGCGGTGTAGTCGGCCCTGCCGGAGGATGTATAGGCGGCGCGCCCACTTCTATAGGCTGGACACTTTCACCCAGCAGCCCTTTGCCGAGCAATGTGAATGCGGTACGTTTTGCCGGAGGACAAACCACAGTCGGGCAACTGTTCACGGTTAAAATCAGCCTCAAACTCACACAGCCTGTTCCCGCCACCGGCCTAATCAACAACAGCGAGGTGTACGGCGGTGATGTATCCATCTTGGCGACAGGAAGGTTTGCCAGCAAAAGCAATGTATGGCGTTACGTTTTACCCAGCGTCGCCAATGCCAATACTTCGCTGAGTGTGGTGAAAAGCATAGTCGGCATGTGCGCGCCTGTTGCACCGGCCACAACGTGCACCATACAACCCTATTCAGGCGGATCAGTGCCAAGCCTGCCCAATTTGCGCTTGCGCTATGAGATCACTTATTTGAATACCGCCGCAACCTCGCAGAGCAATGTGCAACTGTCCGATATTTTACCGCCCGACCCGGTCACGCTCTTGCCGCTTGGCACGCTGGTACCCGGCTCGGTAGTCGTGGTTGCGGGTGCCAATATTTCCGCAACCACGGCAACTGCACAAGGGTTTAACTTTGCGCCGATTGCATCTTTAGGTTCCGGCGGTGGCGGGACAGTGCGTTTTGATGTGTTGTTTGCGACCGCGCCTGCAACGGGTGTTCCCTTGCCTAACACGACCACTTTGACCACCACCAATCTACCCGGCGGAGTGACCTCGGTTGCAACGACCACACCCACTTCCACAGCCAGTCTGACCCCGAACAAAACCACCAGCACTGCGGCAGTTGCGCCTTCCGGCTTGGCTCAGTATGTCATTTCAGTTCCCAATACCGGCGCGGCAGCAGCGAGCGTTGTGACCGTGACCGACACCTTGCCCAGTGATGGCTTGAGTGCTTTGGTCGCTGATCGTTTTTCTTACAACCTCGGCAGTGCGGTTGCCTCGATTACAAGCGCGAGTGGCGTAGTCTCCACCATCGCCCCTGTCACGGCACTGGTTACCGCACCAACGCTCGCGCCATTCCGTGAGTTGGTAAAATTTACCTTGCCAAACGCGACCACCATTCCGGCGGGGGCGACACTGAACATTAGCTTTAGCTCGCTTGTGGGGAGTAGTGTGCCCGCAACCGCATCGCCCTATCTAAATGATGTCCAAGTCAGCTATCAGGGTGGTGCGACGCGTGCCGGCACATTGACCACTGCTTACGCGAGTGGACTTGCGCCGGTAACGGTGTCTGTCCCGCTTTCGCTCACTAAATCTATAGATTGCGTTTATGCGGGTGCGGTTTGCGTCCCCTATAACTACGGCTCGTCCATACCCAGCGCGAGCAAAGTCAAATACCGTCTGACTTATTCCAACACCAGTGCCGCCGCCATCGCGGGTGTGGTACTCAAAGACACTTTGCCGCTCAATACCAGCTTCGTGGCCGCCTCCGCAGCAGAAGTTAGCGGAACAGGATTCAGCACGTTTGGCACGGTGGTGCAACCCGGTGTTGCCGGACAGTTACTGACCTTCGGCACAATTGCGTCACTACCCGCTGGTGCGACCGGTGCGGTTACTTTCGATGTGCAACTGGGGTCGGCGGCGTTGATACCCAGTGGCACTTTCATTACCAATAAAGCGACTGTTTCCAGCTCCTTGTTTACCGGAGGCGTAACTGTAAACATAAACACGCAGGTATTGGATCAGGCCAAGTTGGCGGTTAAAAAAACCACGTCCACACCGACTATCGCGGTGGGCGGCACGGCAACTTACACCATTACCATCACCAATACCGGCAACACCCCAGCCAGCAATATCGTCGTTTATGATGAGTTACCTTACACGCTGCTTGACGGGTTTACTTACCTTGCTACCAGTTCAATTTCGGCACCAATGACCGCCGTTGTCCCCACAGTAAATTCACCTGCTGCTGGTGTACCTCCGACTCAAGCTGCTTACGCGCTCAATACAACGCAAACCGAAGTGATATGGAATTTTGGCACGCAAACGCTGGCTGCCGGCACCAGTTTTACTATTACCTTTACCGCGATGCCGGGCGCAACAATGCTCGCTGGCAACACCATCTACACGAACGACGTGTTAGTAAACTATAACTCCGGTGTCACCGCATTGCTGGCAGGGGTGGTCAAAACGGCTGCGGTGACCATCCCCACCAACCTGACTGTTAGCAAAACCATAGACTGCGTTTACAACTCGCTGGGCACAGCTTGCAACGCTTACAACGGCAGCGGCATCATTCCGGTGAATGCCAAAGTGCGCTACAAAATCAGCTATAAAAACACAGCGGCGACCGCGCAAACCAATGTCTATATTTGCGACCAAATCACGTCGAATCAGGTAACGCCACTGACCGCGACAATTTCACAACCAGCTATCGCCCCCACGCCGACCGGACCTTACACCAACACCCCGGCTGTTGGCATTCCGACCGCACCCTCTAACGCGCTGTGTGGATTTGTTGTACCCCCTGCCGCACCGCTTAGCGGCGTGGATTTTAGTTATCCGGTGATTACCTCTTTGGCAGCCGGCGCGACGGGGGTGGTGTATGTTGACTTGGCGACCAATGCCGGCGCGGGTGCGGCAATCAACAACACCGCAACCGTGGTCAGCACCCAAGCCCCAACCGGACAAAGTGCCATTGCTACCGCGAGCGCACTCAATGTGCCGGCACTGACCACCGCCAAGACCACCAGCACGCCCAGTCTGCCACCCGGCGGCGCGGCAAGTTACACCATCAGCATCACCAATAGCGGCAGCGCGCCCACCACCGCGCTCAAGGTCTATGACTTCCTGCCATACGCCGGCACTGTCGTTGACGCGACCAAGCGTTTTACTTATACCGCCACCACGGCATACAGCAAAAACGGTGCGGCATTTGTGCCCACCACGCCCATCATCACGGCGTTATCAGCCCCCACCATCGCGCCCTACAATGCGAACGTCAATCAGCAACAAGTGTTATGGGATTTCGGCACGATAGCGGCGAATCAACTGGCTCCGGGCGACACGCTGACCATCACGTTCACAGCAGCCATCGGAACCACCATGCCGACGGGTGCTTTTAACAATAGCGTGGGCTATGAATTTGCCAGCGGCAGTGGACCGGGCAGCAGCAACATGAATGGCTTGGCGACACTCACCATTTCCTCGTCACCCAATATCACAATCAGCAAAGTGGTGAATGCTTTTTCTGACCCAATCAATGGCACGACCAATCCTTTGTTTATCCCCGGTGGGATTGCGCAATACACGGTGAAAGCCAGCAATGCAGGCGGTCCGGTCGACACCAATACCGTGTTCATCACCGACTCGGTGCCAATTAACACCGCGATGTACGTAAAAGATTTGGGCGTGCCGGGATCAGGGCCGATTCTATTCGTTCAGGGTGCGCCAAGCAGTGGTCTGACTTACACGCCGGCAACGGATATTTCCTACTTTGGTGTCACCCCTCCGGCAACTGTTGCCGCATGGGGTTACCTTCCGGTAGCGGGCGCGAATGGGTGCGACCCCAATGTGCAACAAATCAGGCTTAATCCCAAAGGAATTTTTGCTGGTAGCGCGACCCTGCCCTCGCCCAGTTTTAATTTTAATTTCCGCGTGTGTCTGCAATAAATACAGCGCAAACGCGATTAAGAAGCGCGATTGCTGCGGTGCTGGAGATAGCCTTTGATGGCGGGCAGGAATGAGATGAACACGATGGCAACAATAATCAGCGTGAGATTATTTTTCACCACGGGAATGTTGCCGAAAAAATATCCCGCCAGCGTCAATGAGCTGATCCATGCCACGCTACCTAACGCGCTGAACATTACGAACATCGGATAACGCATCAGTCCTATACCCGCCACGAACGGCGCGAAGGTGCGCACAATAGGCAAAAAGCGCGCGAAAATAATCGTCTTGCCGCCGTGCTGTTCATAGAACGCATGTGTCTTATCCAAGTGTTCGCGCTTGATGAATTTTCCGATGAATAAGTCGAACAAATGCATACCGAGAAAGCGACCTATCCAGTAGTTGGTATTATCACCGCTAAACGCCGCCAGCATGAGAATCGGCAGCAGCCATTCCATTTGCAACGCGCCCAATCCGCACAACGCGCCGCCGACGAACAGCAGCGAATCACCGGGCAAGAACGGCGCAACCACCAAACCGGTCTCGGCAAAAATAATCGCGAATAAAATGCCGTACACCCAAAAACCGTAGTCGTGGGCAAGCGCGAGTAAATGCGTGTCGAGATGCAGAATCAGATCAATCAAGGCAGCACTTCCTCGGCTTCCGCTTTTTCCGGCTTGATGAAATCTTCGCGCGACACGCCGAACATCATCAACAGCGGGCTGGCAACCAGTACGGAAGAATAAATACTGAACAAAATGCCGATGGTCAACGCCATGGCAAAATAATGCAGCGTCTCGCCGCCCAAGAACAACATCGCGCACACCATCATTTGTGTGCAACCGTGGGTGATGATGGTACGCGACATGGTGCGAGTAATCGCGTTGTCAATAATTTCGGCCGTGTCGGCTTTGCGCATCTTGCGAAAGTTTTCGCGGATACGATCGAACACCACCACTGATTCGTTCACCGAATAACCCAATACCGCGAGCACCGCCGCCAGTACCGACAAGGAAAATTCCCATTGGAAGAAGGCGAAAAATCCGAGGATGATGACCACGTCATGCAAGTTGGCGATGATGGCGGACAGACCAAATTTCCACTCGAAACGTATCCACAAATAACCGACGATGCCGAGTGAAACCAGCAGCAAAGCCATCGCGCCGTTTTCAATCAAATCTTTGCCGACTTGCGGGCCGACGAATTCCACGCGGCGTTTTTCCACACTGGCATCTTGCTGATGCAACGCGTCCATGACTTGATCGCTGAGTTTCGCGCCGACTTTATTTTGCTTGAGGGGAATTTGTATCAGCACATCCATGCTCGAACCGAAGTTCTGCACTTGCGCATCGGGCAAGCCCGCCGTGCCCAGTTGTTCACGGACTTTATTCAAGTCTGCTGGTTGCGCGTAATGCACTTCCATCACCGTGCCGCCGGTAAAATCCACGCCGAAATTCAGGCCTTTGGTGGCGAGAAAAAACACCGCAAATAAAAATGTCACCAGCGAAATCGAAGTGGTGTAACGCCCGTAACTCATAAACGGAATGTCGCGTTTGATCTTAAAAAATTCCATTATCTATTCCTTAACCTAACAAGCAGATTTCTCGGCTTGTTTCCCTCACCCTAACCCTCTCCCGGTGGGCGAGGGTACAATCGTATCGCTGCGCGATTCGTTTTAACCGATGGCGACTTTATTCAGTCGCGCTTTGCTGCCGTACATCAAATTGACCATGGCGCGCGAGACCAGCACCGCGCTGAACATCGAGGTCAAAATCCCCAGACACAGCACCACCGCAAACCCTTTGATTGGACCTGAGCCAAACAGGAACAGCGCGATACCGACAATCAGCGCGGTAATATTCGAGTCCAAGATGGTGGCAAAAGCATGTTCATATCCTTCATGGATCGCCATTTGCGGGCTGATGCCGTTGCGCAGCTCCTCTCGTATGCGTTCGTTGATCAACACGTTGGAGTCGATCGCCATACCCAGTGTCAACGCGATACCCGCCATACCCGGTAAGGTCAGCGTGGCTTGCAGCATGGATAACAACGCCACCAGCAACAGCAAGTTGGCGGCGAGTGCGAACACCGAAATCGTGCCGAACATCAAATAATACGCGACCATGAAAATCGCAATCATCACGAAACCAATTTTCGTGGAATTAAAACCGCGTGCAATATTGTCCGCGCCCAAGCTGGGGCCGACGGTGCGCTCCTCGACGATTTCCATAGGCGCGGCGAGCGCACCGGCACGCAACAGCAGCGAGGTGTCTTGCGCTTCCTCGGTGGTCATGCGACCGCTGATTTGCACGCGCCCGCCGCCGATTTCCTCACGAATAACCGGCGCGGTGACGATCTCACCTTTGCCTTTTTCAAACAAAATAATCGCCATGCGTTTGCCGACATTCTCGCGTGTCGCTTCTTTGAATTTACGCGCGCCTATGCCATCCAGATTGATATGCACAGCAGGCTCGTTGTCACGGTTGTCGAAACCCGGTTGCGCGTCGTTGATGCGCTCACCGGTCAACAACACTTGTTTTTTCACAAACAAGGTACGGCCTTCTCTATCCTTAAAAGCCTCTGTGCCGAACGGTGCAACACCGCTGCTGTCAGCTTGATGTTCATCATCCACCAGACGCACTTCCAAGGTCGCGGTGCGACCCAGAATATCTTTGGCGCGCGCCGTGTCTTGCACACCGGGCAATTGCACCACGATGCGATCCGCGCCCTGCTGCTGGATAACCGGCTCGGCCACACCGAGTTCATTGACACGGTTACGCAGCGTCAGCAAATTCTGTTGTACCGCCGATTCTTCAATGCGGCGTATGGCTTGCTCTTTGAGTGTTGCCTGCAAAATGAATTCGCCGTTCTGTTCCTTGCTCACCAAAGCGTAGTCGGCGAAATGCTGCTTGAGATTTTCTTCACCTTTGTCGCGGGTAGCCGCATCGCGGAAACGGATGACCAGATTATTCGCGTCGCGAGTCACGCCGGAATAGGCAATATTCTGCTCGCGCAAAGTGCTGCGCATGTCGCCGGTCGCCGCGTCCAACGCTTTGTCCAATGCGGCTTTCATGTCCACTTGCAACAGAAAATGCACACCGCCGCGCAAATCCAAACCGAGGTACATGGGTAACGCGTGCAAGTTGGTCAGCCATTGCGGAGAGCGCGACACCAGATTCAGCGCGACCACAAAGTCCTCGCCCAGCGCGGTATGCAAAACATCCTTCGCCTTGAGTTGCGTGTCGGTATCGGCGAAACGCGCTTTCACGCTATTGCCCTCCAAACTCAACATATCGGGATTGAGATTCGCCGCCTTGAGTGCGTCCGACGCGCGAGCCAACAAAGCCGCATCCGCCTTGATGCCGGTCCGCAACGGCGACGCTTGCACCGCCGGTGCTTCGCCGAAAAAGTTTGGCAAGGTATAAATCAAACCCGCCAGCAACACGGCGAGGATCAGCACATATTTC
>JBAVPP010000250.1:0-1780 GCA_049693175.1 Gallionella sp.
CCAGCAGTCCATTCGCCACGCTCTCCGCACGAGTGACTCCGCCGCAATACAGCGGTTCCAGTTTGCCCGCGCAATGTGACCAATCGTAGCGTTTGAAATACTGATCATCCGGCGCAAGCACGACAAAAACTGTGGTGACCAGGGGGCAGCGACATAAAGTAGTCAGCGCGTAGTAAAGCATCGGACGCCCGGACAAATCGAGATATTGCTTGGGTAGCTCACTTCCCATACGGGAACCGGAACCGGCAGCGGGGACAAGTGCGTAGAATTCTGACATGGGCGAATTGTAATGGATTATCAATCACTAGTGTCCGGTTAAATTAGGTAGTGCCGACGGCAACGTCAACATTGACAAGGGTTCCAAGCGATTCATGGGTGTCCACGATTTGAATTTTAGATTGAACATTTGCGATCATTCCGGGTTTGTAAAATCTGGGGTGTCGTATGAACGTTGGCAAAACGCTGTTTGCGCAAGTCATGGAGTATGTGCCGTGGAAGACATTCGGTCGCATCATCGACCGTCACGGCGGAGATTCTGGAGTGCGCACCTTGGGTTATGCCGACTTGTTTCGAGTCATGGCTTTCTCGCAATTGACGTGGCGCGAGTCTTTGCGCGACATCGAATCCTGTCTGGCCGCCAACCAAAGCAAGCTGTTCCATATGGGCTTGAGCGGCATACCTGCCAGATCCACGCTCTCGGACGCACTGAATCAGCGGGATTGGCGCATTTATCACGCGCTGGCAATGCGCCTGATCTTGCGAGCTCGCGATCTCTACGCCAAGGAATCGACGGGACTGGAACTCGATGCGACGGTTTACGCGCTGGACTCCACTACCATCGACCTGTGCTTGAGTCTGTTCGACTGGGCCCCGTTTCGCAGCACCAAGGCGGCGGTGAAGATGCACACGCTGTTGGATTTGCGCGGGGTGATTCCGGCTTTCATTCACATCAGCGATGGCAAGATGAGCGACGTCAAGGTGCTCGATATCCTGCCCATCGAAGCAGGAGCGTTTTACGTGATGGATCGGGGGTACGTGGACTTCGGGAGACTCTTCAAAATACATCAGGCGGGCGCGTTCTTTGTAACCCGCGCCAAGCGCGGGATGAACGCCCATCGCGTGTACTCGACCAAGACCGACCGAAGCACCGGGGTGATCTGCGATCAGATGATTCGGCTCGACGGGTTCTACGTGGCTCAGGATTATCCCGAGCATTTGCGGCGCATCCGATTCAAAGACCCCGAGTCGGGCAAGACACTGGTGTTTCTGACCAACAACACGACGTTGCCGCCCCTGACCATTGCTGCGCTGTACAAGAGCCGCTGGCAAGTGGAGTTGTTCTTCAAGTGGATAAAGCAACATCTGCGCATCAAGCGATTTTTGGGGACGAGCGAAAACGCAGTGAAGACGCAAATCTGGTGCGCCGTTTCCACTTACGTGTTGATCGCCATCGTTAAAAAGGAGCTTCAACTTAATGCCTCTCTCTACACTTTGCTACAGATATTGTCGGTCTCAATTTTTGAGAAAACCCTTATTTCATGCGCCTTGCAGCCTGACACCACGAGAACCATTGAGCCGCCACCCAATAACCAAATGATTCTGTTTGATTTTTAACCGGACACTAGTGGGAAAGGATTGCAGTCAAAAGGTCGAAACTTACGATCAAGAGCTTGGGTGGGTTGATGTAGATCATTTGCAATGTTTTATTGTTCACAGTGAGTCGGTTGACATATATGTACTCTCGGGTAAATCTCCAATCATTGAAGGGCCTCAACGTGAG
>JBAVPP010000251.1:0-1645 GCA_049693175.1 Gallionella sp.
GCATGAGAGCGAGCTGATCAACACCGACAGTAAAATAAAGAACGCTGACAAGCAGGCACCCATCACTTACAGCGAGGCAATACGCGTGTTCCAGGATGCAAAGAACCGCATTGCCGCGGCATATCGCGACAAGGACCTGGTTCAGCGCCTGGGCGCACAAGCGACCTTTGCCGCCCGCCACGCGCAACAAGTCAATGACCGCGTCGCCATGCTGCTCGTTCGCCTGAAGATCAGCCCCGGGGATCCCGCGCTTACCGGGGCAGCGACTTCTTCCGTCAACAGCGGTACGCAGCCCGGCGCGCAGCTTGATGGAAAACCTGCCGCTGCGGAGCGATATACGCTGGAAAAAGTTGTCTTGCAGGAGGAAGACCGGCTGCTGGCCATATCCACTGCGATCGGGATGAAAGACCTGCGCGATCAGCCTTTGGACAAGCAGGTAGAGGCAATCAGGCGCGCCGCCATCGATGCTGCTAACCAACCGAATGGCGAGGCTACGTCCCAGGAATACCAGGCGCGCCTGGAGGCCGCCAACCGCGGGATCCAGCAAAATGTGGCCGAGCTGGCCCAGAAAGACAAGCAGCTGCTTGAGAAAGACAAGCAGTTGACCGAAAAGGACAAGCAATTGGCCGTGAAAGACCACCAGCTGACGGAGAAAGAGAAACTGCTGGAAGAAAAGAACGCGCAGATCAAGACCTTGAAGAACAAGTTGCAGTCGATGAAGCTACTCTAAGGAGTGGTGCGTCTGCCGAAGTTTGCCGCGTCAACAAAAGCAGGCACTTTTGGAGTGATCAGTGTTGCTCCGGCTTCACCGCGATCTTGAATATCACCTTGCGTATATAGCCACCCTGACGCGGTGGGGCGGAGCCCTCCGGTGCGGGAGGGGTGGCTCGGCAGTTACTCCCGCAATCGGCTGGCTTCGCCAGTAACGTGTCGCAACTGCCGTCGGCGACGAGCGGCGCATGCGCGTCCTCCGGGAAGAAAATGCAGAAGTGCTCGGGAGGCACGACGATCCATGAAGCCGCGGCATCGTGGAAGAAGCGGATGTCTCGCTCCATGCTATGCTCGCTCACCGGGTTATAGCAGTCCGCCAGCGGTTTCCAGCCCATCTCCTCTATCCCGTCCAGCACCAGCTGAATGTCGATGTAACGCCGATGCGCTTCCAGCTTCGCGACTTCACGTGTCTTGCCCGGTGCATGTTCCACGATGGCGATCAGGTCTTCGCCAAGAATGTGGTAGCGGCCTGGCGCGAGGGCGAACAGGTCGGTATTGCGGATATAGTCGAATGCGCGCGGAAACAGCGGATGCAACGCGGCGTAACGGTGGGATTGGGAGATGTTGGAGAAGATCATGGAAAGATACCTTCTTTCAGATTAGATGAAACGTGCCACCATCCCTTTTGCCAGCTCGCCCTGCAACGGTATCTGCACGCGATGTCCGCTGCCGGGGGCGACAGTGACAGTTTCGCCCTCGAGGTTGCGCATCTCGGTGAGCTGGATGATGTGGTTGCCGGAAGGGTGGATGATCTCAAGTTTGTCGCCGACTGAAAATTTGTTCTTCACGTCGATCTCGGCCACGCCGTTTGCGCACGCCACAATGTCGCCCACATATTGCTGGCGGAAGCTCTCGGAGTGGCCGCGCATGTAGT
>JBAVPP010000252.1:0-2375 GCA_049693175.1 Gallionella sp.
GACCTATTCTGTTGTTCGCCAATGGGTGTCAATGATTTTTGATATTTCGGCTGCATCTGTTGGCATGTTGGTAACGCATGAAATTGGTGCGCTGGCTTATGGAATTTATCTGTGGGTCATTGTCGGCAACGGCTTGCGTTACAGCAATAGCTCTCTTATTGCAGCTCACATAATTAGTGTTGTCGAATTTTCTGTGGTAATTTTTGAAAATGATTTTTGGTATTCACATCGGTTGTTGTCAGTTGGCTTGCTGATACCGCTAATGCTCATCCCGATGTATATCATAAAATTACGAAACCAATTAAATCTCGCCATTAGCAATGCTGAAATAGCGAACAAAGCCAAAAGTGAGTTTCTGGCGCACATGAGTCACGAGATGCGCACGCCGTTGAACGGCATTATTGGTGCGAACGATTTATTGTCGGCGACTGCACTTAACAGCGAGCAGCGCGAACTTGCCGATACCTTGGAAAACTCTTCGCGAATATTGCATCAGATGATAGATAACGTACTCGATATTTCCAAGATCGAAAGCGGCAAACTGGTGTCGGAAAAGACCGACTTTGATTTGCATCAACTGGTCAACGACACCATCGCAATGTTTGCCACACAGGCGCATGAGAACGGTTTATATCTGATCGTGCGCTACACACCGGAAACCCCGTTTGCCTTGCATGGTGATGCGCAGCACTTATTGCAAGTGCTGGTGAACCTGCTGGGGAATGCCCTTAAATTTACCCACGCCGGCGGGGTCGAGTTGCGCGTCAGTAGCAATCATCAAGTGTCTTGGATGGTGCGCATCAAATTTGAAATCATCGACACCGGCATTGGCATCGCGCCGGAGGCGCAGCAGATTATCTTTGAACGATTCACTCAGGCGGATGCGTCCATCTCACTCAAATATGGCGGCACCGGGCTGGGCACGACCATCTCGCGCGATTTGGTCAAATTGATGGGGGGCGAGATCGGGCTGCATAGCGAGCCGGGTTGCGGTAGCACTTTCTGGTTCGAGTTACCTATGGAAAAACAAGATGATATTGCATCGCATCACACACCGCGGCCACTCGATCAGTTGCGCGTCGTCAGTGTTGGCATTGGTCAACGTGAAAGCCGCGCGCTCGCCGATCATCTGGCAAGCTGGAATATACGATTTGATCGCGCGGAAACGCTGTCGGACTGTATGGCGCGCTTGGATGAACTGGAAGCGCGGCAAGCAACGGGCATCGTGGTGATTGCTAGCCCGCAATCGTTGGCTATGAGCAATCAGGAATTCGTGCGTGAATTGTCGCAAGCCTATCCCGAACACAAACTCTCATTGATGTTGTTGGATGTGGAGGCGCAGCCAGATGGTGAAGATAATCTGTTGGAGAACGGCTATGTGTGCCGGTTGCGTTTCCCCATAGATAAGACACTGCTGTTTAATGCCTTGCACAGCTTACGCGCGCCCCGCACCGCAACCGGGGTTATCTCATTCAAAGAGCATTATGAACGCCAGCAGGTGAACAAGAGCGGCATTCGTATTCTGGTGGCGGATGACAACGCGACCAATCGCAAAATCATCGCCAAAATATTGGAACACGGCGGGCATAGTGTGGAATTGGTGGGAGATGGCGAGCAGGCTCTTGACGCGTTGGAAAATCAGCATTTTGATTTGATGATACTCGACATGAGTATGCCGGAGATGGGCGGCTTGGAGGTGGTCAAAATACATCGCGCCCTCAACCGCAACTCACCCACGCCTGTCGTTATTTTGACGGCGAATGCGACCCTCGCCGCACAGCGCGAATGTGAAGAAGCGGAGGTTGATGGTTATCTGACCAAGCCGGTGAATGCCATCACTTTACTTGATACCGTGGCGCGCCTGACTGCAACCACCAACCCGGTCGATGAGGCCGAATTCCCCGCTATTCTTCACCAGGAAAACGCGCTTGAAACCGAACTCATCAACCCGGAAACTTTGCATCAGCTTGAGTTGTTGGGCGGGGCGGAATTCTTGCCCGTTGTGATTCAGGGATTTGTTTCCGAGACGGAAAAATTGATGGAAAAAATGGCCAGCGCGTTGCGCGAAAAAGATTACGCCGCCTTCAAGGATATGGCACATATCATCAAAGGCAGCGCGGGTAACGTGGGCGGAGAAGCCTTACACTTGCTGTGTCGCGACATCATGCAAAGCAGTCATACCGAGCTGCAAAGTACGGGTGGTGACAGACTCAAGCAAGCGCAAATCTGTTTCAGCTCGACGCGCGCCCAACTGCGCAAATATTTGGAACGCGCCGAGCAGAGTACGATGTGATGGTTTAGGCAGCATTGAGTTGCTGTTCTTGCGGTGCGGATACAAATAGTTTCTCCTGAGCTGCTATAAAGTAGTCCATTAC
>JBAVPP010000253.1:0-2541 GCA_049693175.1 Gallionella sp.
CGTAGGGGGTGGTGTAGCCAATTTGCCAGCAAGCGGCTGCCCATATTGGTGGCGCAGGTGTCGAGTAATGACAGCAGCGTCGGCGCAGCTTCACCGCGCAGGGTTTGGGTGATTTCCAAATTGCGCCGCGTGCTCGCATCCATGCGCACATAGCGATCCGCGCTATAAACTTGCACGCCGCGTATGTGGCTAATCGCCTGACCTTGGGTGAGTTTTGCATAGCCCAATAACGCGCCCGCCGCTTCTAATCCCACCGTGAAATCATCGCAGCCGAAGCCTGCTAAATCGAGTGTGGAAAATTGTTGGCACAATGCGCGGCGTGCCGTGTCGCGCTCGAAATACCAATCGGGTAAAGACTTGAAAGCCGCATGAATACTGGCTTGCGGCGTGACGTTCTCGGCGTGCAAAATTTCCGAGGGTTGCAATCTTTCCAGTTCGGCGGGCAGATTTTCTGCGCGTGTTTCACATACAAAAAATTGTCCAGAAGCGAGATTTAACCAAGCTAATCCGAGTTTGTTTTGATGCTGATGGATGGCCAGTAGCAGATTGTCGCGCTTCTCTTCCAACAAGGCAGAATCGGTGACTGTGCCGGGCGTGACGATGCGCACGACTTTACGTTCCACAGGACCTTTGCTGGTGGCGGGGTCGCCGATTTGTTCGCAGATCGCAATCGACTCGCCCATTTTTACCAGACGCGCGAGGTATTGTTCCGCCGCGTGATACGGCACACCCGCCATCTTGATAGGATTGCCGTTAGACGCGCCGCGCTGCGTCAGCGTGATGTCGAGCAGCTTGGCGACGCGCACCGCATCGTCCATGAACAGCTCGTAAAAATCGCCCATGCGATAGAACAGCAATTTATCAGTATGTTCCGACTTTATTCGGAGATACTGCTGCATCATCGGCGTATGGCTTGCCGCCAATTTAGTCACTGAAGCACTCGTATCGACAGACATCGTGTTTGACTTAGCTTTTCAAACCGTCGGTCAGATGCGGTGTGATGATTTTCAGCAGTTGCGGGTGAATCTCGGGATTGCCCGCGCAAATGTGGCCGCTCTTGAGATAGTTTTGGTTGCCCGCAAGGTCGCTGACCATGCCGCCCGCTTCGGTGATGAGCAAGCAGCCTGCCGCGATGTCCCACGGTTTCAAACCGGTTTCGAAAAAGCCGTCGTAACGACCCGCCGCCATCCACGCCAGATCCAGCGCGGCAGAGCCGGGGCGGCGCAGGCCGGAAGACTGTTGCATCACGTCGCGCAAAATTGCCATGTACGCGTCGAGATGCTGAAAGTTGCTATAGGGGAAACCGGTGCCGATCAGCGCATCCGCCATGTGCAGGCGTTTGGTCACGCGTATGCGTTTGTCGTTGAGGTATGCGCCGCGTCCGCGAGTTGCGGTAAATAATTCGTTGCGCACCGGATCGTAAATCACGGCTTGCATCAGAATGCCTTTGTGTTGCAAAGCGATGGAGACTGCGAACTGCGGGAAGCCGTGTAGAAAATTGGTTGTGCCGTCGAGCGGGTCGATGATCCAGATGTAATCGGATTCGCCGTGCACGCCGCTCTCTTCTGCTAAAATCGCATGGTCTGGATAGGCTTCCAGCAAGGTTTGTATGATGGTCTGCTCGGCGGCTTTGTCCACTTCGGTGACAAAATCAGCATGGGACTTTTTGGTAATAGTGAGGTGGTCTATCTTGTCGGTGGAACGATAAATCAGATTGCCGGCGCGGCGCGCGGCTTTCACCGCGATATTGAGCATGGGATGCATATACAAACCTTTTTAATGAGCAGAAGAAATTCAGTGCGCATTTTACCTAAAAACAGAGTCGTTAGTCGTTAGTCGTGAGGGGGTAGTTAAATCAAAGCCAGCTTACGACTAGAAATTAGCGTCTAACAACTTACAAGAATCATGCTAAATAATATTCGAGTCGTACTCAGTCACACTACCCATCCGGGCAACATCGGCGCGGCGGCGCGCGCCATGAAGACGATGGGCTTGCGGCATTTATATCTAATCAATCCGCGCCACTTTCCTGATGCGCAAGCCAGCGCGATGGCGGCAGGTGCGGACGACATTTTGGAGAACGCCGTGGTGTGCGCATCTATCGACGAGGCCTTGCAGGGCGTGGTCTATACGGTGGGTATGACGGCACGGCTACGCGATATTTCTATCGAAGTGAAAACACCGCGCGAGGCCATGCCGCTGGTGGTGCAGGAAGCGCAAACGCAAGCGGTCGCGCTGTTGTTCGGCACGGAAATGTCGGGGCTGACCAATGAGGAAACGGTGCGCTCGCAACTGCTGGTGAACATTCCGGCGAACCCGGATTTTTCCTCGCTGAATCTCGCGGCGGCGGTGCAAGTGATGGCATATGAGTTGTCGGTTGCGGCGCAAAGTTTTGAGCCTATCGCGCAAATTTCGCAGCCCGCCAAGCACGAGCAGGTAGAAGGATTTTTCGCGCATTTGGAAAAGACTTTATTCGAGATTGGATTTTTCACCACGCAAAATCCGGCACGCATGATGCAACGCCTGCGCCGCCTGTATGCG
>JBAVPP010000254.1:0-5301 GCA_049693175.1 Gallionella sp.
ATGGCAAAGAGTAAATTTGAACGCACGAAGCCGCACGTCAACGTCGGAACAATTGGTCACGTGGATCACGGTAAGACCACATTGACGGCAGCGATCACAATGGTATTGTCGAAGAAATTTGGTGGTGAGGCCAAGGCTTACGACCAAATTGACGCGGCACCGGAAGAAAAGGCACGCGGCATTACCATCAACACCGCTCACGTTGAATACGAAACAGCAACCCGCCACTACGCACACGTAGACTGCCCGGGCCACGCCGACTATGTTAAAAACATGATCACCGGTGCGGCGCAAATGGACGGCGCGATTCTGGTTTGTTCTGCTGCTGACGGCCCTATGCCTCAAACCCGTGAACACATCCTGTTGGCGCGCCAAGTTGGCGTACCTTACATCGTCGTATTCCTGAACAAATGCGACATGGTTGACGACGAAGAATTGCTGGAACTGGTTGAAATGGAAGTGCGCGAATTGCTCTCCAAATACGACTTTCCCGGCGACGACGTGCCTATCATCAAAGGCTCTGCGGTCTTGGCAGTTAAAGGCGACCAATCCGAAATTGGCGAACCCGCTATCTTCCGTTTGGCCGATGCATTGGACACCTACATCCCCACACCGGAACGCGCCATCGACGGCGCATTCCTGATGCCCGTGGAAGACGTATTCTCCATCTCCGGTCGTGGTACCGTCGTAACGGGTCGTATCGAACGCGGCATTGTAAAAGTGGGCGAAGAACTGGAAATCGTGGGTATCAAACCTACGCTCAAAACCACCTGTACAGGCGTGGAAATGTTCCGCAAATTGCTTGACCAAGGTATGGCGGGCGACAACGTCGGCGTACTGCTGCGCGGCACCAAGCGTGAAGAAGTTGAACGCGGCCAAGTATTGTGCAAACCCGGCTCAATCAAGCCGCACACCAAATTCACAGCGGAAATCTACGTGCTGGGTAAAGATGAAGGCGGTCGTCACACGCCATTCTTCCAGGGTTACCGTCCGCAGTTTTACTTCCGTACCACTGACGTAACAGGCGCGGTTGAATTGCCGGCGGGAACAGAAATGGTCATGCCAGGCGATAACGTCAGCATTACTGTGAATCTGATCAACCCGATTGCGATGGAAGAGGGTCTGCGCTTCGCGATTCGTGAAGGCGGTCGTACCGTCGGTGCGGGTGTGGTTGCAAAAATTATCGAGTAAAGATACAATGCGCGCCCTCGCGTGGTCTGACCACTGTTCAGATCACGCGTTTTCGTTCTTTAAACCAGCGGCATTGCCGCGTAAATGCAAGAGAAAAATATGCAAAGTCAAAAAATTCGCATCCGCCTGAAGGCGTTTGACTATCGTTTGATTGATCAATCGGCTGCGCAAATCGTTGATACAGCGAAGCGTACTGGTGCGGTGGTAAATGGTCCTGTGCCTTTGCCAACCAAGATTGAGCGTTTCGACGTGTTGCGTTCACCGCACGTGAATAAAACATCGCGCGACCAGTTTGAAATTCGCACGCACTTGCGTTTGATGGATATCGTGGATCCAACTGATAAAACTGTTGATGCCTTGATGAAGCTGGATTTACCGGCTGGCGTGGATGTGGAAATTAAGTTGCAGTAATTGTTGTTGTGGTAAAAATAATCGGCTAACCAATTGTAGTTAGCCCCTTAACTAAAGGAAAATATAATGAGCTTAGGACTTGTCGGTCGCAAGATTGGCATGACCCGCGTGTTCACCGAAGACGGTTCATCGTTGCCGGTAACAGTGCTGGAAGTGTCCAATAATCGTGTCTCGCAGATTAAATCTGTGGATACAGACGGCTATACCGCTGTGCAATTGGCACATGGTGTGCGTCGTGCTAGTCGTGTCACCAAAGCTGCTGCTGGACATTACGCCAAGGCGGGTGTTGAGGCGGGTAGCAAACTCAAAGAATTCACCGTATCCCCTGAACAGATCGCGAGCCTGCAAGCCGGTGCGTCCGTGAGCGTTGAGATTTTTCAGGTGGGTCAGTTGGTCGATGTGACCGGTACAACTAAAGGTAAAGGTTACGCCGGTACGATCAAGCGTCACCACTTTAAGTCTGGCCGCGCATCGCACGGTAACTCCAAATCGCATAACGTCCCCGGTTCTATCGGTATGGCGCAAGATCCAGGTCGCGTGTTTCCTGGTAAGCGTATGACCGGTCACTTGGGTGATGTGCAGCGTACTGTTCAAAATCTTCAGATTGTGCGTGTTGATGTCGCGCGTCAATTGTTGCTGGTTAAAGGTGCCGTTCCCGGTTGCATCAACAGCAGTATTGTCGTGCGTCCCGCAGTGAAGGCAGGTGTGTAATGGAACTTAAAGTCATTAATGATAAAGGTCAGTCGGCAGCAAGTCTGACTGCATCCGATGAGTTGTTCGGTCGCGAATACAATCAGGATTTGGTGCATCAATTGGTCACCGCCTACATGGCGAATGCGCGTGCTGGTAACAGCAAGCAAAAAGGCCGTAGCGAAATCGCAAAAAGTACCAAAAAACCTTTTGCGCAAAAAGGTACGGGTCGCGCGCGCGCCGGTATGGCTTCGAGTCCTTTGTGGCGTGGCGGCGGTAAGATTTTCCCGAACACCGGCGAAGAAAACTACACACAAAAAGTTAACCGCAAGATGTATCGCGCCGGTATCGCCGCGATCCTGTCCAAGCTGGTCAGTGATGATCGTTTGACGGTGATAGACAGCTTGACTGTTGATTCACCCAAGACAAAACAATTCGCCGCGAAAATTAAGAGCATGGGTTTGTCTGCTGGACGTGTGTTGATTATCACCGACAGTATTGATGAAAACCTGTACTTGTCATCGCGCAACTTGCCTGACGTGTTGGTTCTGGAAGCCAATCAAACTGATCCGATCAGCTTGGTGCGTTTCCCTAACGTGATCGTTACGCGTAATGCCGTGGCGCAAATTGAGGAGATGTTCGCATGAGTACCCAACAATTCAGCCAAGAGCGTTTGATGAAAGTTTTGGTCGCTCCGCTCATCTCCGAAAAAGCAACGTTTGTTGCGGACAAAAATGAGCAAGTTATTTTCCGTGTGGCGACTGATGCGACCAAGTCTGAAATCAAGGCGGCCGTCGAAATGATGTTCAAGGTCAGCGTTAATGCCGTGCAAGTCGCGAACGTCAAGGGCAAAGTGAAGCGCACCGGTCGATTCGTCGGTCGTCGCAACAACTGGAAAAAAGCCTATGTTTGTCTGGCTGCCGGACAGGAAATCAATTTTGCTGCTAGCGAGCAAGGATAATCATCATGGCATTGATTAAATTAAAACCAACTACTCCGGGACAGCGCGCAGTATTGCGCGTGGTCAATCCTGAACTGCATAAAGGTAAGCCAGTTGCTGCATTGCTGGAAAAGAAAACCAAGACTGCGGGTCGTAACAACAACGGTCATATCACCACTCGTCACATGGGCGGTGGACACAAACAGCATTATCGTTTGGTGGACTTCAAGCGCAACAAAGACGGCATTCCTGCAACGGTTGAGCGTCTGGAATACGACCCTAACCGTAGCGCGAATTTGGCACTGCTGTGCTACGCGGACGGTGAGCGTCGTTACATCATCGCGCCTAAAGGCGTGTCTGCTGGTGACGCGCTGATTAGCGGTTCTGAGGCACCAATCAAGGCGGGTAATGCAATGCCTTTGCGCAACATTCCTGTCGGCTCAACCATCCATTGCATCGAGATGTTGCCTGGCAAAGGTGCGCAGTTGGCGCGCTCGGCTGGTACTTCGGTGCAGTTGCTTGCTCGTGAAGGCAGTTACGCGCAATTGCGTTTGCGCTCTGGCGAAATTCGTAAAGTGCATATCGATTGCAAGGCAACATTGGGCGAAGTGGGTAACTCTGAGCACAGTCTGCGTTCGATTGGTAAAGCCGGTGCGATGCGTTGGCGCGGTGTTCGTCCTACCGTTCGCGGTGTGGTGATGAACCCGGTTGATCACCCACACGGTGGTGGTGAAGGTAAAACCGCAGCAGGTCGTCATCCGGTCAGTCCGTGGGGCGTTCCAGCCAAGGGTTTCCGTACACGCCGCAACAAGCGCACAAGTGGCATGATCGTGCGTCGTCGCTTTCAGGTTTAAGGGGTAAATATACATGGCACGTTCCATTAAAAAAGGTCCATTCGTTGACGCGCACCTGATCAAAAAGATCGAGACAGTGCGTGCAACCAATGATAAGCGTCCAGTGAAAACTTGGTCTCGCCGTTCCACGGTGTTGCCAGAATTCGTTGGTCTGACGATCGCAGTGCATAACGGTAAGTTGCATATTCCCGTTTATGTTTCCGAAAACATGGTAGGTCATAAGCTGGGTGAGTTTGCTCTGACGCGTACCTTCAAAGGACATGCTGCCGATAAAAAAGCAGCGGTCAAGAAATAAGGAGGCATGATGACTACTACTATAGCTGTTGCAAAAAACGTACACGTGTCAGCGCAGAAATGCCGTTTGGTGGCCGATCAGATTCGTGGTTTGCCGATTGCGCAAGCACTGAATATTCTGACGTTCAGCCCGAAAAAAGGTGCTGGCATTATCAAGAAGGCTTTGGATTCTGCGATTGCCAATGCGGAACACAATGACGGTGCGGATATTGATACCTTGAAGGTTAAAACAATCTACGTTGACAAGGCTGCTTCGCTGAAACGCTTTATTGCACGCGCCAAAGGCCGTGGCAATAAAATTGAAAAGCAAACTTGCCATATCACTGTTCACGTCGGGAGCTAAGGGTAAATTATGGGACAGAAAATTCATCCAACCGGTTTCCGTTTAAGCGTTCGTAAGAACTGGGATTCCAAGTGGTACGCTAACAGCCATAATTTTGCCGAGCTGTTGCATAAAGACATCGAAGTGCGCGCTTTTCTGAAAAAGAAACTGGCTTCTGCCGGTATCTCCAAAGTAATTATCGAGCGTCCTGCCAAGAGTGCGAAAGTAACAATTTACACTGCGCGTCCAGGCATGGTGATCGGTAAAAAAGGCGAAGATATTGAGTTGTTGCGCGCCGAGTTGCGCAAACGTATGGGGCTGCAATCGGTTGATTTGGCCATCGAGGAAGTGCGCAAGCCTGAAATTGATGCGCAGTTAATCGCCGACAGCATTACCGCACAATTGGAAAAACGTATCATGTTCCGTCGTGCGATGAAACGTGCGATGCAAAATGCGATGCGCCTCGGTGCGCAAGGCATCAAAATCATGAGTGCGGGTCGTCTGAACGGCATCGAAATCGCCCGTTCCGAGTGGTATCGCGAAGGTCGTGTGCCATTGCATACTTTGCGTGCGGACATTGACTACGGTACTTCTGAAGC
>JBAVPP010000255.1:0-1935 GCA_049693175.1 Gallionella sp.
AGTTGAACAATGCCAGTGCGGTGTTGGCGGTGCTGGATGCGTTGCAAGCGCGGCTGCCGGTGAGCATGGCGGCGGTGCGGCGCGGGCTGACCGAGGTGGAATTGACAGGACGTTTTCAGTTTGTGCCGGGCAAGCCGCAACTGATTTTAGATGTGGCGCACAATCCGCACGCGGCGAAATCGTTGGCGCAAAATTTTGCCAATTTGCCGCCCGCAAAAACTTACGCGGTGTTCGCCATGCTCAAAGACAAAGACATGCGCGGCGTGGTGGAATTGATGAACCCGCATATTGATGTGTGGTTAGTGGCGGGCATTAATGCGCAGCGCGGCGCGAGTAGCGACGAGCTGGTACAGGTGCTTGCTGAAACCCGTGTGCGCGGCGAAGTTTTGCCATTTGCCGATGTCGCGCACGCCTTGCGTTTTGCCTATAACGCGGCGGGCGAAAATGATAGAATCGCCGCCTTTGGATCGTTCTACACGGTCGCTGCGGTGATGGAAGAAAAAAAGCTACGCGTTTCCTAGCGCAATTTTTTCACCACGGCGGATTTTCAGGCGGAATCGGCAATGGCAAAACAGCTCACAGACGAAGAAGTGAACCTCAGACGCAAACTGCGTCGTCGCCTCATCGGCGCGGCGGCGTTGATGTTGGCGGTGGTGGTCATCTTGCCTATGGTGTTGGATAACGAACCCAAAGCCACCGGCGAAGATATTGATTTGCGCATACCCGCACCCGATAAAGTCAGTGAATTCGTGCCGGGCAAAGTGACCGAAGAAATTGCATCGGCGAGTGAGGTGATGTCTGCCGTGGCCACCGTGAATCCGGTGGCGAGTGAGGTCGCCGCGCCGCCGTTGCCACCTTCTTTGCCGATTACCAAAGCTGCGCCAGTTCAGTCTGCGGTTGAAACTGCGCCCGCACCAGTCGCGGAAAAAAAACCAGATGCCAAAAAAATCAGCGAGCCGGTCAAGGTTGCGCCGCCCAAACACGAAGCGGTGACTCCCGCGCAAGCCACACCAGACAAGGCTTCCAGCACGGGTGAATTTGTCGCGCAAGTCGGCGCGTATAGCAACAGCGACACGGCACAACACGAATTGGCGCAATTAAAATCCTGGGGCTTTAAAGCCTATACCGAAAAAATTGGCGACAAAATTCGCGTGCGGGTAGGTCCTTATGCGGAACGCGATAAGGCCGAAAAAGTGCAGCATTTACTGGAAAAACACGGCTTGCATCCGGTCGTGACGGGTGCCAAATGACAGAATTTGATTACGCCGCGATAGGCATCGTGGTGCTTTCGGTCGGAGTGGGATTATGGCGCGGCGCGGTGTACGAAGTGTTGTCCTTGCTGGGGTGGCCGATTGCGTTTTTTGCCAGTCAATACGGCGCGCCCAAGGCTGCGGTGATGTTGCCGATAACAGCGGAAGCCACGCGCAATATGGTTGCTTACGCGCTGGTTTTTATCGCGGTGTTGCTGGTGTGGGCTGTCGTGGTGTGGGGGTTGAGCAAGTTCATCAAAGCGGTCGGCATGGGCTGGCTGGATAGCATATTGGGCGGATGTTTTGGCGTGTTGCGCGGCGCGATGCTGCTGCTGGTTTTGGTGTGGATTGCGGGCATGACGCATCTGCCGGAGCAAAAAATGTGGCGCGATGCGAAGTTCAGCCGCGACGCGGAGCAGATGGCGTTGCTGGCAAAATTCTGGCTACCGGACGACATCGCGCGGCGCATCAAGTATCGCGCGCAAGATTGATTTTTTTAGCATTCATTTAGGGCAAATTTTATGTGTGGCATACTCGGTGTAGTCTCGCAAACCCCGGCCAATCAGTTGTTGTATGACGGCTTGCAAGTGTTGCAACATCGCGGTCAGGATGCCGCCGGTATCGCAACCTTGGACGGCCGCACCTTTCATTTGCATAAAGGCAACGGCATGGTGCGCGACGTGTT
>JBAVPP010000256.1:0-4725 GCA_049693175.1 Gallionella sp.
GCTATGAAGTATCGCTTCAAGGCCGCGCGGACAAGGGGCAAAAAAATCAGGCATACGTCTCTCTTTTAGAACGGTTTAACCACCACCAAAATCACAATGGCGGTGAGAATAATTACGGGGGCTTCATTGAACCAGCGATAAAAAATATGACCGCGTGTGTTCTGATCGGCAGCGAATTGCTTCACTAGGCGACCGCAATAATGATGGTAGCCGAACAGCAAAACCACTAAAAATAATTTGGCGTGTAACCAGCCGCCGCTAAAGCCAAAACCCAGCCACAGCCAGAGTCCTGACGCTAACACCAGCCATGAAATCGGCGTGACAAAACGATACAACTTCCCTTCCATCAACTTCAGGCGCGCAATCTCGGCAGGCTCGGTTGCCATCGCGTGATTGACAAAAATACGCGGCAAATAAAACAGTCCGGCGAACCAACTCACCACGAAAATAATGTGAAACGCCTTCAACCACAACATACAAATCCTTATTGAGAAAGTCTGCGCCGGAACAACACCAACGCCACATAAAATCCGGTCAGTGCGTAAGCGAATAACACCGCGATATGCCCCGCAAAATTTGCCGGAACAGTGTTGGTTAGCAACGGTCGGGCAAGGTCGATGGCGTGGGTCAGCGGTAACCAAGCCGACACGCTTTGCAACCACAATGGCAATTGCGTGACCGGAAAAAACACGCCGCATAATATCACCATAGGCGTGATGACCAAGGTGAAGTAGTACATGAAGAAATCATAACCGGGTGCGAGCGCGGTCATAATCAAGCCCAGCGAGGCGAAGCACAGGCCGACCAAAAACGCCAAAGGAATAATCCACAACGACAGCGGCGAGTGCGTTAATCCCATTAGCCAAATCACCGCCAGCACAGCCAATCCCGACAACAAACTTTTGCTTGCCGCCCACACCATTTCCGAAAATACGATGTCGTCCAAAGTGATGGGCGTGTTGAGGATCGCCTCCCAAGTGCGCTGCTCGTGCATACGCGCTAAGCCGGAATACAAGGCCTCGAAACTCGCCGAATTCATGGTGCTATAACACACCGTACCGGCGGCTAAAAACGTGATGTAAGAAATCCCGTCTATGTTAGGCAACATACCGCCCAAGCCATAACCCAAGCCCAACATATAAATCACCGGATCGGCGAGATGCCCCAAAATAGATGAGCCCGCCATCTTTTTCCACACCATAAAATTGCGCCGCCAGATGGGAATAAAACGGCGGCTAAAACTCGGCAATGCGTAGTGATTATTTTGCATTTTTTCTATCGGACTCTATCGCCGCCATCGCCTCGGCCGGGCTGACGACACCGTGATTTTTTGCATAGACGCAACCTTTGGAAGTGCCTTCCGCGACCACGCGCCCAGCGCGGATAAAAGCGTGCTGCATATGAAAATATTTCTCGTCGTAGTGCGTCACTTGTAACTTGACCTCATAGCGTTGCAGCAGATTCAGTGGGCGTTTATAGCTCATAGTATGTTCCGCAATAACCGGTATCCAGCCGCGTTTGAACATCGCCTTCATCAGCCCGGAACGAATAAATAAATCGACGCGATTCAAATCGCAAATGGTCAGATAGCGACCATTATTCATGTGCAAATTCACATCCAAATCGTTAGGCAAGACACGCAGACTCAGTTCACTCACCATATTGTCTGCCGTGATGCGCGGACGAAAACGCGACAACACGAACACATAAATCATGCGCAAGATAAGGTTCATTGCTTAGACCACAACGACAGAAAATCGAATGACAATTGGCGATGATGCTTGATGGACAGCAAATAAATCACCGTGCCGAATTGCGCGTACAACACCATGTATTCGTCCAGCAAATATTCGCGCAATTCGCCATCTTGTAATTGCCTATTCAAGCGCGCCAGAGCGTTGCTTACTTCCACCGAGCACACCGGACGATTGAGAAATGGGCGACCAAGCGCGGGGAAACTTTCCAAGTTTGGAATTAAAGTTTCAGTGAGCGTGTCTAGTAAATCATCATAAGCAAATGCCGCATTTGCTTCGGTCAAAAATGCATCTATTCCTTCGAGATTTCGCTCGAAGTTTGCGGTCAGTTTAATGGTGACTTTCTTAGACACGGAACGAATTACGCAGTGCGCTTGCGTTTGATTTTTTGGAAGACAAGCCGGGCATCTTTGACACGTCCCGCCGCCACATCCGCCAAGCCTAATGCGGCTTCGTCTATCAGCAACAAATGAATGCGCTCGCGCTCCAAACGGTGATAGTAATCCAGCCGGTCTGAATCGATTAAAGCCACATAGCTTTCTCCATTCTTGGTGATGATTTTCTCTGCCCCCGCTTTCACCTGTTCCGCCAAATCGGAAAGATTGGCACGCGCCTGAGAAAATGCAACCACGTCATGCACCGAAATTCCCATAATGCCTCCTGTTAATTACAATATATTGTGCAATAAGACGTGCATTATATAGGCGAAAATTGAATAAGATAAATGATGAGTGCTTAATGAGCATTACACCTGCTTGGGCATTAGTAAAATATCAACCACAATCATGCTAACGATTTTCTCGGCATTCGAGTATCCACGGAATCACAAGCTCCGTAAGGTGGCGTGTGTCCGTGACATAGCCAGAATAATTGAACGACATCGAAACCGTGACCAATTCAGCGAAATGAATGAAATGGCGAACGGTATGCAAAAACTGCATGATTTCAGTATCGTTCCAAAGCTCGCCTTCGCACCATTGGTCGCTCTTATTAAATAGGTCGAGGCAAAGGTCAAAGATAAATGATCCATCAATTTGTGCATTGGCTAAACTCGCAATATCCGTATAGACAAACTGAGTTGTACCGCAGAGTAATAAAAAATCAGAATCGAAGGCATTGTCGTCACCTTCGTTTTGCAAACAATAAAAATGGACTGTGTGAATGAGTCCTCGACGAAGGGCTGGGGCAATGAATGAGTCGAAACAAACCCACTCACCTTCGGCAACTAATTGTGCAACTTGCGCGGAAGAAGCCTGCAACAACTGCTCCTCAATTTCGGCCGAATCGTGAAAATCGCAGATGTTATCCCAGTGATAGTCAGCGTGAATCAGCGAGTAACTTTGGTTTGATTTTTCGTTTTCCCAAACCTTTAACGCCCATCGGTGATTGTCCATTAACCAAACGCCTCGACCGAGATTGACGAGGTAATTATCGTCTTCGACAAGCGCGGAGAAATTGATGGTTGTCGTTATTCCCGCATCTCTCTTCCCGTCAATTTCAAAAAAACATCTTCCAAATTCGCAGGTCGATGCAGGTAGCGCAGTTCGGTTTGGGTTTGCAAATGCGTGACTAAGGCTTGCGCATCTTGCACATAGCAGAACACCGATTCGCCGCTGATTTCATAACGCTGCGCGTAGTGCACGGCATGGTTTGCAGCCCATACCGCCGAAGTTTCGCCGAACACTTCCACGACTTGCGGTTCGATGTTTTTTTCTATCAGTTCGCGCGGTGTGCCTTGTTGGATGAGCTTGCCGTGATCCATCACGGCGAGGCGGTGGCACAGGCGTTCGGCTTCTTCCATAAAGTGCGTGGTGAGCAATAAAGTTTTGCCTTGCGCGGTGAGTTCGCGCAGGCGTTGCCAGATAAGGTGGCGCGCTTGCGGGTCAAGTCCGGTGGTGGGTTCATCGAGAAAAATAATATCGGGATCGTTCACCAGCGCGCGTGCCAAAGTCAGTCTGCGTTTCATGCCGCCGGACAGCGTCGGCACTTTCGCGTCGCGCTTATTGCTCAGATTGGCGAACTCCAAAAGTTGCGGAATACGCGCCTCGATTTGCGCGTCGCTCATGCCGAAATATCGCCCATACACCAGCAGATTTTCCGCCACGGTAAAGTCAGGGTCGAGGTTGTCGAATTGCGCCACCACCCCCACGCGCAAACGTGCGGCACGGGCATCTTGCGGCACGGTGTGATTGAGCAAACTCAACTCACCGCCATCGGGAGAAATCAGTCCTAACAACAAACGCAAAGTAGTCGTTTTGCCCGCGCCATTCGGCCCCAACAAACCAAAACATTCGCCGCGTTGTATGTCCAGATTCAAGCCATCCACCACGCGCTGATTGGCGTAGGATTTTTGTAAGTTGCAGGCACGGATAACGGTGTTCATTATTCAGCGTCATTCCCGCGCAGGCGGGAATCCAGCAATACCAAAATTTTCGCGTGGCGGACAACACTAATATATTGTCCCGCGATGCGGGTAACTTTTTTGACCATCTGGATTCCCGCCTGCGCGGGAATGACGGTACTACGTGTGATGAGCTTTTTCACAACACCATCCCGTTGAAATGCTTCAGCACAAGCTCGCGCAACTGCCCCAGGCGGCGATGAAAATAATGGTCAGTCTGAGGCAAAACTATGATGGGTAGATGTTGCGGACTTGCCCATGCGAGGGCGGAGGCGAGGGGGACGAGTTCGTCATTTTCGCCGTGTATCACCAGCGTGGTCGGCGACACATCGGGCATTTTTTTTGTGGGCATGGCGGCGGTGAAACGACCGACGGCGGGCGCGGCGAGAATTAAATGTTGCGGATGCAAAACTTGCGCGCCACGTGCGGCGACATAACCGCCGAAAGAAAATCCCGCCAAAATCAGCGGCAAATCCTCGCCGAATTGTTCGCGCGCGTAATGCACCACCGCGAGCAAATCTTGCTCCTCCCCATCACCGCCAGTGAACTCGCCCTCACTCGCGCCCACGC
>JBAVPP010000257.1:0-1737 GCA_049693175.1 Gallionella sp.
CAAACGCGCGCGACTTTCCGTGAGAAAAAACTCAGGCATGGCGGGCATCCGAAAGACGGTTGAGTCTGTGCGGACGGGTTAAAAATGAGAAGGTAGGCATGGGCGGATTCTAACCCAATCCGTCAAAAACAATGAGAGTCGTCATTCCCGCGCAGGCTGGGAATCCAGCTAGATAAAGGCACTGAATCTCCGCCCGCGCGGAAATGACAAAACCAATAATCAGCAGACTCTTATGCTTCGCGTTTCACCGCTTGCAAAAGTTGCACGGCGATTTCTTCTATCGAGCGCGCGGTCATGTCGAAGTAGGTGATGTTGTTGCGATTCATCAGGCTTTCAGCGGCGGCGACTTCGTGGCGGCAATTCGCCAGCGAGGCATAGTTGCTATTGGGTTTACGCTCCTGACGTATGCGCTGCAATTGCTCAGGCGCAATGGTCAGGCCGAATAGTTTGTCGCGATACGGCAACAGCGTGTCGGGCAAACGGTCGCGTTCAAAATCTTCTGGAATCAGCGGATAGTTTGCTGCTTTAAGTCCGAATTGCATGGACAAATATAAACAGGTCGGCGTTTTTCCGCTGCGCGACACGCCGACTAAAATGACATCTGCACTCTTTAATTTTGCGGCAGAAATTCCATCGTCGTGCGCCAGCGCGAAGTTCATCGCCTCGATACGATTGGCATATTCGCGTCGTGTTTGTCCGTGCAATCGTCCGGCGGTGTGCGAGGAGCGCGCGCCCAATTCATTTTCCAGCGGCGCGATAAATGCTTCGAACAAATCCAGCACCAGCGCGTCTGACTTGCGCAACGCCGCACCGATTTCGGCATTCATCACAGTCATAATCACCAGCGGACGTATACCGTCATGCGCGCCGATTTCGGTGATGCGTTCTATGCAATGCGCCGCCTTGTCCAAGGTGTCGACAAAAGGCAAACGCACATGATGAAAATCCAGGCCTTCGAATTGCGATAGCAAGCCATTGCCCAAGGTTTCGGCGGTGATGGCCGTTCCGTCCGAAATAAAAACCACAGTGCGCTTGGCTGCTTTCATGCGCCCATTCTAACTTTTTAACACGCCGCGTATTTGCTCTAATGAAGTCGGGTCTTCGATAGTGGTGAGGTCACCCGGATCGCGACCTTCGCATATCGCTTGCAGCGAACGGCGCAACAATTTACCGGAGCGGGTCTTGGGTAACAGCGTCACAAAATGCACGCGCGACGGACGTGCCAGCGAGCCCAGATGTTTGTCCACCACCGCCATAATTTCTTTTTCCATCGCCAGTTTTTTCTCAGCGTTGTCGGCGAGTGCGGCATTTTTTAGAATGACAAAAGCGACGGCGACTTGTCCTTTGAGTTTGTCTTCCACGCCGACCACGGCAACCTCGGAAACATTTGCGTGACTGGAAATACTCTCTTCAATTTCTCGCGTACCTAAGCGATGTCCGGCGACGTTAATCACATCATCGGTGCGTCCCAAAATAAAATAATAGCCGTCCGCGTCACGTATGCCCCAATCGAAAGTGGAGTACACCTGTTCGTTGCGGAAATTATTCCAGTAGGTTTTGACATAGCGTTCATCATCGCCATAAATGGTTTGCATACAACCCGGCGGTAGCGGGCCTTCCATGACCACCACGCCTTTTTCATTCGCCGCGCAAACCTCGCCGCTACTCTCATTCAGAATTTTGACGCGATAACCAAACACCGGAATACCGGGGCTGCCGAGTCGCGTCGGCAAATCT
>JBAVPP010000258.1:0-3470 GCA_049693175.1 Gallionella sp.
GTTCTACACGTTCACCTGATGACGCGGCTTGCTCTATAAGTTGCGCGATTTCTTTTCCTTGTTCGCAAATAAAATCCACATCATCTTCGGCGCGTTGGTGAAATTCTGCGTGGAAGTTTTTGAAAATTAAACCGATGCGCTGCTCTTTTATCAGGTGCATGGCGAGCAGACCGACGGCGCAATCCGCGCCCATATTGAGTGTAGTGAAATACATTTATCGGTGTGCGCAGGGGAAACATCTGCGCATAAAAAAGGGCGTATTTTCATACGCCCTCACGACACGATTAGCCGGATTACAACTGCGGATGCGCCCGTTCAGATTTGTTATACAGCTTGTTCAAGGCATTCAAATATGCCTTGGCTGAAGCCACGACGATGTCGGTGTCCGCGCCCTGGCCGTTGACGATGCGCCCGCCTTTGGACAGACGCACGGTGACCTCGCCTTGCGCATCCGTGCCGCTGGTGATGTTGTTCACCGAATACAACTGCAACTCCGCGCCGCTGGAGACGATATTTTCAATCGCTTTGAACGTCGCATCGACCGGCCCGCCGCCTTGCATCTCGGCTTCTTGCCGCTGCTCACCGATGCTCATCACGACTTTTGCCACGGGCAAAATGCCGGTCTCGCAGTGTGCGCGCAACGACACCAGACGATAATGTTCGCTGACTTTGGTCACCGCTTCTTCGCTCACCAAGGCTTGCAAATCCTCGTCGAAAATTTCGCTCTTGCGATCCGCCAATTCTTTGAAGCGATTAAACGCGGCGATGAAATCTTCTTCGCTGGCGAATTCGATATTCAAGGCGGTGAAACGCTGACGCAGCGCATTGCGCCCGGACAATTTGCCCAAGCTCAATTTGTTCGCGTTCCAGCCCACCGATTCGGCACTCATAATTTCGTAGGTTTCGCGGTGTTTCAACACGCCGTCCTGATGGATGCCAGACTCGTGCGCGAAGGCGTTTGCCCCGACGATGGCTTTGTTCGGCTGCACCGGATAGCCCGTGATACTCGACACCAGTTTCGAGGTTGGCACAATTTGCGTGGTGTCTATGTTGGTATCCAAATTGAAAATATCGCGGCGCGTGCGCACCGCCATCACCACTTCTTCAAGCGAAGCATTGCCGGCGCGTTCGCCCAGCCCGTTGATGGTGCATTCAACTTGGCGCGCGCCATTCAACACCGCCGCAAGCGAATTCGCCACCGCCAAGCCCAAGTCGTTATGGCAATGCGTGGACCAGATCACTTTGCCGGAATTCGGTACTTGCGCAATCAGTTGGCACATACGTTCACCCCAGGCAAAGGGTATGGAATAGCCCACCGTATCCGGCACGTTCAAAGTTGTCGCGCCCGCTTTGATGACTTCATCAAAAATTTGCACCAGGAAATCCATGTCGGAGCGCACCGCATCTTCAGCGGAAAATTCCACGTCGTCGGTATATTCCAATGCGGTCTTGACGGCCATCACGGCGCGTTCGATGACTTGCCCTTTGCTCATGCGCAACTTGTGTTCCATATGGATGGGACTGGTGGCAATGAAGGTGTGGATACGACCGAGTTTGGCGGGTTTAATCGCCTCACCAGCGCGGCGCACATCGTTCTCGCTGGCTCGCGCCAAGGAACACACCGTCGAGCCGCTAATCGCTTCAGCAACCGCTTGCACCGCCGCAAAATCGCCGAGACTCGCCGCCGCAAAACCGGCTTCGATGACATTCACGCCGAGCTTTTCCAACTGGCGCGCGATGCGCAATTTCATTTCGCGCGTCATCGCCGCACCCGGACTTTGCTCGCCATCGCGCAACGTGGTATCAAAAATAATTAATTTGTTAGACATGTTCTGCTCCTGCAAATAGATATAACCTGCGACGCTTTGGAAAGTCGCCGCGCTTACTTACTTTTTCCGGGGAAATAGTTAGCGCGCGCCGCGCAGCAGCAGCGCGGCCAGCAGGCTGAATGTGGAATGAAGCAATGCGATGTGTGTGGAAAAATGCATGGTTCGGATAGTAACAGTTTTATTTACCGGCTTGCAACGCTCACGCGGGTTTGCGTCTGCGCACAAACCACATCACAAAACCCGACAGCGCGTAAGTCAGAAATAAACCGAACAACACACCCGGCGGATAACTGGAGACCAACAGAAAAAATATCGCGATCATAAAAATGACCAAGAACGGCACGCTCTTGCGCATATTAAAATCTTTGAAGCTGTAGAACGGCAAGTTGCTCACCATGCTCAAGCCCGCGAACAAGGTAATCGCGGCGGCGTACCAACGCACCGATTCACCGCTGAAACCATAGTCCAACATTACCCAGACAAAGCCCGCCACCAATGCCGCCGCCGCCGGGCTGGGCAAACCTTGGAAATAGCGTTTGTCGACCACGTCGATGTTGGTGTTGAAACGCGCCAGACGCAACGCCGTGGCACAGCAATAAATAAATGCGGCGAACCAGCCCCATTTTCCCATGCCTTTCAACGCCCATTCATACACCACCAACGAGGGTGCGACACCAAAAGAAACCATATCGGACAAGCTGTCGTATTCCGCACCAAACTCGCTTTGCGTATGCGTCAGGCGCGCGACGCGACCGTCCAATCCATCCAACACCATGGCGATAAAAATTGCCACGGCGGCAATCTCGAATTTATTGTTCATCGCTTGCACAATGGCAAAAAATCCCGCGAACAACGCGCCGGTGGTGAAAAGATTGGGCAAAAGATAGATGCCGCGTTTGCGCAGCGTCATTGGTTTGCGTGTGTTGAATTCGTCCATGCGTGCAGACTAACCTTTTTGCGGCAACATTGCCAAGATAGTCGTGGTGGCAGAAACTTTATCGCCTATGCTGACTTTGACCTCGGCATCCAAAGGCAAGTAAACATCCACGCGCGAACCAAAGCGAATAAAGCCGTAACGCTGACCACGCGACAAATTATCGCCCGCTTTGACATAGCACAAAATGCGCCGCGCAATCAGCCCGGCGACTTGCACAAACGTCACCATTTGCCGGTCGTTGGTGGTCAACACAATCGCGTTGCGCTCGTTTTCCAGCGAGGCTTTATCCAAATCCGCATTCACAAATTTTCCGGGGAAATACTGGATTTTTTCGATTTTGCCATCCACCGGACTGCGGTTGGAATGCACGTTGAACACGTTCATAAACACGCTGACCAGAATCGCTTCGCGTTCGCCATAAACATCTTGCGTGCGCTCCACTTTGATAACGCGACCATCCGCCGGTGACAAAACCGCGCCTAGCGTTTGCGGAATTTCACGACCGGGATCACGAAAGAATTGCAACACGAACAGCGCGATAATCCACACCAGAAACGCGACAAACCCACCGATGAAAACAGAAGCAAGAATCGCCGCGATGACGCTGCCCGCCAGAAACGGCCAGCCTTCACGAGCGATGATGGGATGAGGATAATTGTTCATGTTTTGGGAAGGGTAAAGAGAGAAGGGATAAGGGGTGGGAG
>JBAVPP010000259.1:0-4976 GCA_049693175.1 Gallionella sp.
ACGAACCAGATGGCGATGCCGTTGGCGGTGAGTGCCACTAATCCTACCGTGCTGTAATCGACCAACTTTCCTGTGCTGTCTTGGGTGATGATGTAGCCCGCCAAGGTGCTGGCGGTTGCCATTGCCAACGATTGCACTGTGCCGTTGAGCGACATGAAAGTGCCGCGCAGCTTGGGTTGCGCGGCGGAAGTGATGATTGCCATGGCGGGTATCATGCGACCGGAAACCAGCACAAAAAACATCGTGGTGTAGGCTATCCACAGCCACAACGACGCGCTGGTGACTTGGGTGAGTAGCAGTAGCGGCAACGAGGCGGCGAGCGCGACGAGACGATAAATTTTTACCTTGCCGTGCAAGTCGGCGTGATGTCCGATAAAGCGCGCGGAAAATAAAGTTGCCGCACCGCCCGACAGATAAATGTAGGGTATATCTTGTTGCGTAATGCCGATGTTATGCACCGCGTAAAGTGTGATGTAGGGAATCACAGTGAAGCCGGAAAAAATAATCAGCGCGGAAAATAACAGCGCGTGGCGGTGATTCGCATCACGCAACACATCGAACATCGGCACGAAAGGATGGGTGCGCCGTTGCGCGCTGATGTGATGGCGCAATTCGGGTAATACGCGCCAAGCGAGTACCACCAAAATCACGGTCAAGGCCGCGACCAGAATGAACGGCGCGCGCCAACTTGACCAGTTTGCCAGCCATAAAGAAATCGGCACACCGGCGATGGTGGAAATGGAAAATGCCGACATCACAATGCTGCTGGCGCGGGCGCGGCGTTCAAATGGAATCAGGTCGCCGATGATGGTTTGCACCATCGCGCCCAACACGCCGCCGAATGCGCCAGCCAGTGCGCGAGCCATGATGAGCGTGGCATAGCCGGGGGCGAGACCGCAGGCGAGCGAGGCTAATCCGAACAAAATAAAAATAATCAGCAGCAGGCGTTTGCGCTCGAATCGGTCGATAAAAGTCGCCGCCAGCAAACCGGAAAACGCCGCGCTAAAACTATACGACGCGACCAATAAGCCGAATTGATGCGTGCTGATGCCGAAGCTGTGGATAAGCACCGGCCCCAGCGGCATCATAACCATGAAGTCGAGTATGTGGCTGAACTGTATGCCGGCGAGGGTGAACAGAAGTTTTTTTTCGTGCTGTGGCGTGAGGGCTGGCTGCATAAGAATGCTCAATTTATCAGGCTCGCATTCTATCAGTGGTGTAAGCAGAAAAATTCCGCGTGCAAAAAACGATTGTTCCTTGTGGCACGTTCATTGCTGTCGCACTGTACACGCGAGGTGTTCAGTTGAAGAAAATTTTAATCATTGATGACGTGCAAGATCGTGCCGCCTGGTTGAAGGCGAGTCTGGAGCTGGCGGATTTTCAGGTGGTCGGCGTGCTGGCTTGGGAGCAGGTGGACGAGCACGCGATACATGCGGCAGCGGCGGATGTCATTCTGGTGGATGCCAATGCACCGGGGCGTGACACGCTGGAACAGATTAGCCTGATGTCATCAGTGCTGGAAAAACCGGTGGTGGTGCTGGGCGCGAAAAATGACAAACACAGCATACAAACCGCCATGCAGGCCGGGGTCAGTGCCTATGTGGCGCACTCAGTCCAAGCCGAAGATTTGCGCGGCATTATTCAAGTTGCCGCTGCGCGTTTTTCCGAGCATAAGCGGTTGCGCGACGAGTTGAAAGAAGCCAAGAGCCAGTTGGTCGAACGCAAGTTGATCGACCAGGCAAAAGGCATACTCATCGCCGATCACGGTTACAGCGAGGCGGACGCGTATAAGCGGATGCGCAGCATGGCGATGAGCAAAGGAAAACGTCTCGTGGAAATCGCCGAAGCAATTATTTTGGCAAAAGAGTTGAGTGCGTGACCGCTAGAGTGGCGCACCGGTTTGGGTTAGTCCGCGCATCAATTAGGGGCATTTATCAAGCGGATTGAGTTTGGCAAAAGGTGTGTAACTGGCTAACAACCCGAATATGAAGGATGTTTTTTTATTGGCACAGCTATTGCTAATAATTAACCATCAACGAGTCAACGGCGATTCGTAAATGGCAACACAAGACAAAGGTGTCTCACTGCTTAACGGCAGTCGGACACCTTTTTTATTTTGAAATTTGGTCGGATTTATAAGGAGAGTTGCACATGGAAAACTCAAAAAATGAAATTGCACATTCTGAAAACGTCATGGTTGCGGTAAACGCGCCAGCACAAAACAGCCGGAGGGATTTTATGAAACAAGCGGGAGCGTTATTGGGCGCGGCGGGCATCATGTCTATGGTGCCGATGGGAACACGCGCATCGGCATGGGCGGGCGGTTCGGACGCACCCGAACTTAAAGAAGTCAAAGTCGGTTTTATTCCGTTGACCGATTGCGCGTCGGTGGTGATGGCTTCGTTGTTGAAATTGGATGAAAAATACGGCATCAAAATTTCCTTGTCCAAAGAGGCATCTTGGGCGGGCGTGCGCGACAAATTGGTGAATGGCGAACTTCATGCCGCCCATGTTTTATATGGCTTGGTGTATGGCGTGGAGTTGGGCATAGGCGGGCAGCAAAAAGATATGGCGGTGCTGATGACGCTGAACAATAACGGTCAGGCCATCACACTTTCCAATCAGCTCAAAGATAAAGGGGTGACCACCGGCGCGGCGTTGAAAAAATTGGTGGTTAGCGAAAAACGCGACTACACCTTTGCGCAAACTTTCCCCACCGGCACGCACGCCATGTGGCTGAATTATTGGCTCGCCAGCCACGATATCAATCCGCTTGCCGACGTGAAAATCATCACCGTGCCACCTCCGCAAATGGTGGCGAATATGCGCGTCGGCAACATGGATGGATTCTGTGTGGGTGAGCCTTGGAACAACCGCGCCATCTACGACAAGATTGGTTTTACCGCGACCACCACACAGGATATTTGGAAAGATCATCCCGAAAAAGTGCTGGGGACGACTGCCGAATTTGCGCAAAAAAATCCCAATACCGCACGCGCTTTAATCATGGCGGTGTTGGAAGCCTCGCAGTACATCGACAACATGGCGAATCGCCATAAAGTCGCGGAAATCATCGCGGATAAAGCTTATGTGAATTGTCCGGTTGAAGTCATCGACCAACGCTTGGCAGGCAAATATGAAGACGGCTTGGGCAAGAAATGGAACGACCCGAATTACATGAAATTTTGCAATGACGGCGCGGTGAATTTCCCGTATTTGTCGGATGGCATGTGGTTTATGACCCAGCAAAAACGCTGGGGTTTGCTCAAGACCGATCCTGATTATTTGGCGGTGGCGAAAAAAATCAACCAAATTGACTTGTACAAACAAGCCGCGTCGCAAGTCAAAGTGCCCGTGCCCAAAGAGCTTATGCGCACATCAAAACTGATGGACGGCACGGTGTGGGATGGCAAAGACCCGAAAAAATATGCGGCGAGTTTTAAGGTGAAAGCATGAGAAAAGTTAAAAGAATATTCGCTGAAAATGTGCTGCCGCCGCTGTTGGGTGTCGCGCTGTTCATCGTGTTGTGGGCGGTGATTTCACATGCCAACGACAGTCTGCCCGGTCCGCTCAAGACTTGGAATTCTGCCGTGATTTTGTTCAGCGATCCTTTTTACCAAAAAGGTCCGAACGATCAGGGCATAGGTTGGAATATTCTCAACTCGTTAAAGCGGGTCGGCATCGGCTTTGGTTTGGCGGCGTTGATTGGCATTCCGCTGGGTTTTATGGTGGGACGTTTTGATTTTATCGACAAGATGAGTTCGCCCATCATCAGTATGCTGCGCCCGGTGTCGCCGCTGGCCTGGCTGCCCATAGGCTTGCTGGTGTTCAAGGCGGCCAACCCCGCCGCGATTTGGGTGATTTTTATTTCCAGTATCTGGCCGATGATTATCAACACCGCGATGGGTGTGCGCCAGTTGCCACAGGATTATTTGAACGTGGCGCGTGTCTTGAATCTTTCCGAATGGAAAATCTTTAGCAAAATTTTATTTCCCGCCACGCTGCCTTACATGCTCACCGGCATACGTTTGGGCGTGGGCAAGGCATGGCTGGTTATCGTTGCGGCAGAGATGCTGACGGGCGGTGTGGGCATAGGATTTTGGGTGTGGGACGAATGGAACAACTTGAATGTCGAGCACATCATCATCGCGATTTTTGTGGTGGGAATTGTCGGCTTGTTGCTGGAAATGCTGCTGGTGAAAATTGCCAAACGCTTTAGTTATTGAGAGATGAGCATGAAAAAATATGTACACATTGAAAATGTGCAAATGTCCTTTGAGACCAAGCAAGGCACGTTCGTCGCGCTCAAAGATATAGAGTTGAAAATCAATCGCGGCGAGTTCATCACACTGATTGGTCATTCCGGTTGCGGCAAGTCCACGCTGTTGAATTTGATCGCCGGTTTACTCATGCCCACCGACGGCATCATGTTGTGCGCACAACGCGAAATCGCGGGACCCGGACCGGATCGCGGCGTGGTATTTCAGAACCATTCGCTGCTGCCTTGGCTGACTTGTTTCGACAACGTGCATCTGGCGGTGGAGCGCGTGTTCGGTGATGGCGAAAGCACGGTGCAACTCGCGCAGCGCACCCGTGAGGCATTGGCTTTGGTGCATTTAACCCACGCCGAACAAAAATATCCGCATGAGATTTCCGGTGGTATGAAACAGCGCGTCGGTATTGCGCGCGCCTTGGCGATGCAGCCCAAAGTATTGCTGATGGACGAACCGTTCGGCGCGCTGGATGCCTTGACCCGCGCGCATTTGCAGGACGAGCTGATGAAGATAGTCGCGGCGACCAACAGCACGGTGGTGATGGTCACGCACGATGTGGACGAGGCGGTGTTGCTGTCGGATCGCATCGTGATGATGATCAATGGCCCTGCGGCAACCATAGGCGAAATTCTCACAGTTGATTTGCCCAAACCGCGCAACCGATTGGCACTGGCGAACGACGCGAAATATCACCAATTGCGC
>JBAVPP010000260.1:0-3923 GCA_049693175.1 Gallionella sp.
CCTAAGCAATACCTAAATGGGTGCCACGTTAAGTGTGTCGTTTATTGCATGGTGCAAAATAAATTGGTATGGGTCGAAAGGACAATAATGCGACGCATGTCAGTCGCCTCTTGCGCATCCTGCTGTAGAATCCGCCGCCATGAGCAAAGCCTTTACACGAGAAAATGATGACGATGACGACGAATTGGAGACGACGTTAAAGTTGCCTGCGGGCGTGAAAAATTACATCACGCCGCACGGTCAGCGACGCTTGTTGGATGAGTTGGAAAATCTGTGGAAAGTTGAACGTCCGATATTGGTGAAGACCATTACTTGGGCGGCTTCAAACGGTGACCGTTCCGAGAATGGCGATTACATCTACGGCAAAAAGCGGCTGCGTGAAATTGATAAACGCATCCGTTTTTTGCGCCGCCGCTTGGATATGTCCGAGGTGGTCGATCCGGTCAAGCGCGCGCAATGCGAGCAAGTTTTTTTCAGCGCGACGGTGACGGTGTGCGATGAACTCGGCGTAGCAAATACCTACAGCATCGTCGGTGTGGATGAGGCGGATGTGGCGCGCGGTCGCATTAGTTGGGTGTCGCCACTGGCGATAGCTTTGCTCAAATTGCGCGAGGGCGAGGTGGCAACCTTGCGCACACCCACAGGCGTGACCGAGTTGGAAGTGCTAAAAATTGTTTATGTGGAATTGGATTAGTTTCAAACCAATCAAACCTCATACAAGCCACAGAGTACACAGAGAGCACAGAGAAAATCGGTTCTCTGCTTGGTTCGTTAGATGTCGCAAAACTGATGGACAGTCTTCTCTGTGAACTCTGTGTTCTCTGTGGCTAATTGAATTTTTCTGAATAAAATTGTTTTGCTCATAAGCGCGCCGAACTTGCTACAATCACGCCGTTGAACACGATTACAAAAACAGACTACTTGCGGAGGCGACATGAAAAAGATCGAAGCGATAATCAAGCCATTCAAATTAGATGAAGTGCGCGAAGCCTTGTCCGAACTGGGCGTTAGCGGGTTGACGGTGACCGAGGTCAAAGGTTTCGGCCGTCAAAAAGGTCACACCGAGCTGTATCGCGGCGCGGAATATGTGGTCGATTTTTTGCCCAAAATTAAAATCGAAGTAGTCATTGCCAGCGAAATGCTGGATACCGCAGTTGAGGCAATCATCAAAGCCGCGCATACAGGCAAGATAGGCGACGGTAAGATTTTCGTTTCTGCTGTCGAACAAGTGATACGCATACGCACCGGCGAGACCAACGAGGTCGCGCTGTAATCCCTTAATTTTTGGTATTGCGCACAGGCGATTTACCTGTGCGCCGATGATGCGTATAATCCGCGCTTTGCCGAAACGGATTATCATGCGCATCATTCAAAAAGCATTGACCTTCGACGACGTTCTGCTCGTTCCCGCTTACTCCAATGTGTTGCCGCGTGATGTTACTTTGCGCACTCAGTTGACGCGCAATATCAGCCTGAATATCCCGATACTTTCCGCCGCGATGGATACTGTGACCGAGTCGCGTCTGGCTATCGCGCTGGCGCAGGAAGGTGGTATCGGCATCATCCACAAAAATATGTCATCGCATGCGCAAGCGGCGAAAGTGGCCAAAGTCAAACGCTTCGAGAGTGGCGTGGTAAAAGATCCCATCACTATTACGCCGGATATGACGGTGCGCCATGTGTTGAGTCTGACACGCCAGCATAAGATTTCCGGTCTACCCGTGGTGCAAGGAAAACTGGTGGTCGGTATCGTGACCAACCGCGACTTACGTTTTGAAAATAATCTCGATCAACCGATACAAAACATTATGACCCCGCGCGAGCGGCTTATTACGGTCAAAGAAAATGCCAGCTTGGAAGAGGCGCGCAATCTGATGCACAAGCATCGTATCGAGCGTGTGCTGGTGGTCAACGATGCATTCGAGTTGCGCGGCTTGATGACGGTCAAAGATATTTTGAAATCCAGCGAACATCCCTTGGCATCCAAAGACAAACTTGGTCGGCTGCGCGCCGGTGCGGCGGTGGGCGTGGGCGATGGCACTGAAGAACGCGTGGCTTTGTTGTCTGAAGCCGGTGTGGATGTGATCGTGGTGGATACTGCGCACGGCCATTCGCAAGGCGTGCTGGATCGCGTGCGTTGGGTGAAAAAAAATTTCCCGCACATCGAAGTCATCGGCGGGAACATCGCCACCGGTGCGGCGGCTAAAGCACTGGTCGAACATGGCGCGGACGGCGTGAAGGTTGGCATCGGCCCCGGCTCTATTTGCACCACGCGCATCGTCGCGGGTGTGGGTGTGCCGCAGATTGGCGCGATACAAAGTGTTGCCGCCGCGCTTAAAGGTACAGGCGTGCCGCTGATAGCCGACGGGGGTATCCGCTACTCAGGTGACATCGCTAAAGCGATTGCGGCAGGTGCGCATACCGTGATGCTGGGCGGCTTGTTTGCCGGTACTGCGGAAGCACCCGGCGAGATCGACTTGTTCCAGGGACGTTCGTATAAGTCCTATCGCGGCATGGGTAGTTTGGGCGCGATGGCACAAGGTTCGAGCGACCGTTATTTCCAGGAAGGCGAAGCCAATCAGGATAAGCTGGTGCCCGAAGGTGTGGAAGGCCGCGTGCCCTTCAAAGGCAGCGTGCTGGACGTGATTCACCAATTGATGGGCGGTTTGCGAGCCAGTATGGGTTACCTCGGTTGTGCCGATATCGCCACCGTGCATGACAAAGCTGAGTTTGTTGAAATCACGTCGTCCGGTATACGCGAATCGCATGTGCATGATGTGCAGATCACCAAGGAAGCACCGAATTACCACATCGACTAACTGGGAAGGATAAGGGGGAAGAGCGTAGGGTAAACCTGCTGTCTTCACCCTTGAGCACCGCAAGTGGAACCCTTCTCTCTTATTCCTTCTCAGGTTTTAAATATGCATAAAAAAATCCTTATCCTCGATTTCGGTTCGCAATACACGCAACTGATTGCGCGTCGTGTTCGTGAAACTCATGTTTATTGCGAGTTGCATCCTTGCGATGTGGATGCTGATTTCATCCGTGAATTTAATCCGAGCGGCATTATTTTATCGGGTGGACCAAACTCGGTGACGGAAGGCGACACGCCGCGCGCGCCGCAAATCGTGTTCGAGTTGGGTGTGCCGGTGCTGGGCATTTGTTATGGTATGCAGACCATGGCGGCGCAGTTGGGCGGTGCGGTGGAAACGGGGCTGGTGCGCGAATTTGGTTACGCCGAAATTCGCGCCCAAGGCCATTCTGCTTTGCTGCGCGACATTCAAGATCGTGCCAATGAACAAGGTCACGGCTTGATAGATGTGTGGATGAGTCACGGCGACAAGGTCACAAAATTACCCGAAGGTTTTTCTGTGATTGCCAGCAACGCGACCACGCCGATTGCCGGCATGGCGGATGAGTCACGTCATTTTTATGCGCTGCAATTTCATCCAGAAGTCACGCACACGGTGCAGGGCAAGGCGATGTTGAATCGCTTTGTGCATGATATTTGCGGTTGCGGTGAAGATTGGAATATGCCGAATTATATCGACGAAGCGGTGGCAAAAATCCGTGCGCAAGTTGGCGACGAAGAAGTGATTTTGGGATTGTCCGGCGGTGTCGATTCCTCGGTCGCGGCAGTGTTGTTGCATCGCGCCATCGGCAAGCAACTGACTTGCGTGTTTGTCGATAACGGCTTGCTGCGCTTGAACGAGGCGCAAGAAGTGATGAAAACTTTCGCCGATCATTTGGGCGTAAAAGTGATTCATGTCGATGCCAGTGCGGAATTTTTAGGTTTCCTCGCGGGTGTGACCGATCCAGAGAAAAAACGCAAAATTATTGGTCGCGAATTCGTCGAAGTTTTTCAGCGCGAAGCGAAAAAATTGCCACAGGCAAAATGGTTGGCACAAGGCACAATTTATCCT
>JBAVPP010000261.1:0-3613 GCA_049693175.1 Gallionella sp.
CGGGGCTGTACAGCAGGCGCGGCAAGCCATTGGAACTGGACTCATCTTCAGGATTGGCATTCTCCTGAATCACGGTGAACAAGCGGCTTTTACGTCCGAATGGCAAATCGTTCAGCCAAGTAATCAGCGCGCCGAACAAGTCGTTGCGGCTGTCGATGACGGCCGTGACAATGATGAGACGATTGCCGTAAGCCCACACCATGCCCGGCAATTTGCGTAGCCACATGCCGACCAAGCCGACCAAGCCCAACACCATACCGCCGACGAAAAGCTGATTTTCCAACTGCGCTTTGAGTAAATGCATGAAGCTATCAAACATGTGTACTCCTAAATAAACAGTTTACTTAACACCGTCATTCCCGCGCAGGCGGGAATAACGCAGCAGCAGAAATAAAAAGAACCTCTGAAATAATTCAGAGGTTCACTAGATTACCCGAACTTTTCTCAGGCTAAAATTTTTTAGTCGTCGTTATTGCCTATCAAGCGATAAATCGCCGCGCCCAACAATGCGCCGATTATCGGTGCGACCCAGAACAACCACAGTTGCCCCATCGCCCAATCGCCCGCAAACAAGGCCACGGCAGTGCTACGCGCGGGGTTCACCGACGTGTTGGTAACGGGAATGCTAATCAGATGTATCAGCGTCAAGCCCAAACCGATTGCCAAGGGAGCGAAGCCCGCTGGTGCGCGTTTTGCCGTTGCGCCCAAAATGATGAGCAAGAACATCATCGTCATCACCACTTCGGTGACCAATGCGGCGAGCAAAGAATATTTGCCGGGCGAATGTTCACCATAACCATTTGAGGCAAATCCGCCCGCCAGATCGAAGCCCGCTTTGCCCGATGCAATCAGGTATAACACGCCACCTGCCACGATGCCGCCCAACACTTGCGCGACAATATACGGCAATAATTTATTCGCGGGAAAACGCCCGCCCGCCCACAAACCGATAGACACTGCCGGGTTCAAATGGCAACCGGAAATATGTCCAATCGCATACGCCATGGTCAACACCGTCAAGCCAAACGCCAGTGACACGCCCGCATAACCGATGCCGACATCCGGCACACCGGCAGCCAATACCGCGCTACCGCAACCGCCCAACACCAGCCAAAAAGTACCAAAAAACTCCGCTCCATACTGTTTCATATTGTTCTCCGTTGTATAAACATTAAGGGACTACCAGACACGAACCCATGCCTTATCCGCACAAGTTCGAGAGTTGTGGACAGGCAACCAAGGATTTAGTTTCCTGTCCGCAAATGCGTTGTAAAAAATTCTAAACAGATATGTCATTCCCGCGAAGGCGGGAATGACAAATTCATAAATTATCTTGGTTTACGTTGTTCTGGTTTTAAGCGCGCGGCGAGTAAATCATCGACATCATCCGCATCCAAAATCTCACCGTTTTTATTCAGCAAAATTTGCTCGTAATCGTTCCAGCCACGCACGCCAGTTTTGAGCGAAACCACATGGGCATAACCCATGCGCAACAACATGTCGGCGGCAAGCACCGAGCGTTTACCGGAGCGGCAAATCACCACGATGTCGCGCTCGCGCGCATACACCAATTCCGGCACAGTCTCGTCGTAATCCCACTCGCAGGATTGCTCCAACACGCCACGCGGCACATTGATGGAATCGGGGATATACATCGTGGCGAACTCGGCTGGTTCGCGCACATCCAACAACAATGGTTGATGCCCGGCGGCCAGCATGCGACTCAAATCCCACGGCATGATTTCGCGCACGCGAGTCAATGCCTCGGCAACCAAGTCGTCGTAACTGCTCACGGCTTGACGAACACCGCGATGGATTCGACATGCGAGGTGTGCGGGAACATATTCATCACCCCCGCCGATTGCAACACATAGCCGTGCTTGACCAACTCGGCGGCATCGCGCGCCAGCGTCGCCGGATTGCACGAGACATACACGATCAGCTTGGGCGCGTTGTCGCCGCCCAGTGATTTCACCAACTCGAACGCGCCGTCGCGTGGTGGGTCAATCAATAATTTATCGAAGTGCCCAAGTTTGGCAAAAGCCTCTTCGGTCATCTCAAACAAATTCATCGCCATGAATTCCGCATTGCCTTGCAAGCCATTGCTCGCGGCGTTTTGCTGCGCGCGTTTCACCAGCGCGTCGCTGCCTTCTATTCCTAAAACTTGCGCACCGCTGCGTGCAATCGGCAAGGTGAAATTTCCTAAACCGCAAAACAAATCGGCGATGCGTTCATGCGGTTGCGGGTCGAGTAAACGCATCGCGCGGCTAATCATCACACGGTTCAGCGCGCTGTTCACTTGCGTAAATTCGCTGGGCGCGAACGGCATGGTGATATTGAATTCCGGCAGGCTGTAGGACAACGCGGGCGCGTCCAAGGGATAAAACGGGACGATGGTTTCCGGCCCTTTGCTTTGCAACCAGAATTGGATTTTGTGTTCATCGGCGAAGGCGCGCAACAAGGCTTCGTCGGCATGATTCGGCGTTGCCATCACACGCAACACCAGCGCGTCCACCTGTTCGCCCACCGCCACTTCGATCTGCGGAATCTGATCGCGTATCGACAGATTGCTCACCAGCTCGGCAAGCAGTGGCAACAGCTTGGCAATTTTCGGCGCGAGAATTTCGCAGCTCTGCATATCGGCGACAAAGCTGCTGCGCTTCTCGTGAAAACCGACCAGCGTCTTGCCTTTTTTGATGACGTGCTTGACTGAGATGCGCGCACGTTCGCGGTAGCCCCAAATTTGTCCGTAGATGGCAGGTAAAATATTTTCTGCCTTCACTTTGCCGATATGCCACAAGCCGTCTTCGAGTATGCGCTGCTTCACCGCGACTTGCGCACGTGCGTCCAAATGTTGCATGGAACAACCGCCGCACACACCGAAATGTTTGCACTTGGGCGTGACGCGCATAGGCGCGGATTTGAATATCGTCGCCACTTGCGCCTGTTCAAACGCGGGCTTTTTTCGATACGAGGCATAGCTGACAATCTCGCCGGGCAGCGCGCCCTCGATAAAAATCACCTTGCCCTCAAAGTGCGCAACTCCGCGCCCTTCTTGGTCTAGCGACTCGATAGTGACTTTATTTTCTATTGCCATTTATTTCTGCCTTATTCTTTCATCTTCGGCCAAGCCGCCAAAAATTCCTGCCAATGCGGCGCATCGAGTTTTGCCAATTCGCCGCGCACCAAATCGCATTCTTGCTTAAACGCCTCACGACTCAACACGCCGCGCATCATTTGGAAGCGTGCGAAAACCAGATAGGTATTCACCACATCCGTCTCGCAATAATTGCGTATCTCGGCCAGTTGTCCGGCTTGATACGCTTCCCAAACTTTGCTGCCATCCATGCCTAATTTGCCGGGGAAGCCGATGAGCTTGGCAAGCTCATCCAGCGGCGCGTTAGCACGTCCGCCGTACATCGCCAGCAAGTCCATCAAATCCAGATGGCGCATATGATAGCGGCTGATGTAATTGTTCCATATGAACTCTTTATCGTCCTCACCCATGTCCCAATAACGCGGGCACTGCACGCCGTTAATCAGACCGCGATAATGCAGCACCGGCAAGTCAAAACCGCTGCCGTTCCACGACACAATTTGCGGCGTGTATTTG
>JBAVPP010000262.1:0-11455 GCA_049693175.1 Gallionella sp.
GTGCAAGTTTGCCCGACAGGCGCGACCTTCAAATCCAAAGACGGCCCGGTGTTGATAGACACGACCTATTGCATCGGCTGCCAATATTGTGTGCAGGCGTGTCCTTACGGTGCGCGCAGCTTTAACCAGCAACGCGGCACGGCGGAAAAATGCAATTGGTGTTACCACCGCATCACCAAGGGATTGAATCCGGCCTGTGTGGAAGTCTGCCCGACTGGCACGCGCATTTTCGGCGACCGCAATGATCCGGAAAGCCCGATTAGTCTGTTCATCCGCAATAATCACGTCCAAGTGCTCAAGCCTGAAATGGGCAATGCGCCAAATGTGTTTTACAAAGGAACTGATAAGGAGGTTGTCTAATGGAACACGTATTTGACCACGTCACCCCATATGTTGGGTACGTCTATCCAAACGAAACCGATGTGGCATGGAGCCAGCTCATCGTTATTTATCCTTACATCACCGGCTTGGTGGCAGGCGCATTCGTGGTGTCCAGTTTGCACCATGTGTTCAACATCCAACGCTTTGCACCGGTCTCGCGCTTTGCTTTGCTGACCGCGCTGTGTTTTATGATTTTCGCGCCGACTCCGCTGCTGTTCCACTTGGGACAACCGACGCGCGCGTTCAATGCGGTGATTACACCGCACTGGACTTCGGCGATGGCGGCGTTCGGTTATGTCGCCGGATTTTATTTGTGCTTATTGATTTTGGAGACATGGTTCGCTTTTCGCGCGGACATAGTCGCAATGTCGAAAAGCAAAACCGGCATCATGCAAAAAGTTTACAGCGCGCTAACCTTGGGCTCGGATGATGTCTCGCATCGCGCATTGGAAATAGATCACAAAATCGCCCGCACGCTGGCGATGATAGGCATCCCCAGTGCCTGCGGTTTGCACGGCTATGTCGGGTTTGTTTTCGGCTCGTTGAAAACACGCGAATGGTGGTCGTCCGATTTGATGCCGGTCATCTTTTTGTTATCGGCAGTCGGATCCGGCGTGGGCTTGTTAATCGTGTTGTATGTGATCGTTTCCAAAGTGCGCAAAACGCCCATCATCGACGACACCATGCGCGGCTTGTTGTATGTTTTATTCACCGGCATCACCATCGTGATGGTGATTGAAGGTTTGGAATTGCTGGAGATTGTTTACAAAGCGCGCGAAGGTGTGGAAACCGTGATGGAGTTGATTAAAGGGCCGATATGGGCGGGTATGGCTATACAGTGGGCGATGTCCGTTTTCGCGCTGGTGGTGACAACCGCTTTGCTGGTGTTCGATGTGCACGGTAAGCGTCTGGTCAACTGGTTGTTCCTGAGCGGTCTTGCAATGATGATAGGTGTGCTGGCGATGCGCTGGAACGTCGTGATAGGCGGACAGGAATTGTCCAAAACCATGAAAGGCTTGCTGACCTTTTACCCTGAGGTGTTTGGTCGGGAAAGCTTGTTTACCGTCTTGATGATTTCCATCTGCCCGTACCTCACGCTGTGGCTGGTAACAAAATTCTTGCCACCTTGGGAAGATGCCAAGCACGCCGGCGTTTGAAAGTGCGTGTACCCCAAGTCAAGATTATTTACCGCGTGATATGATGCACCCGAAGTCGAAGCAGAACAATAATTGCACGATTCTGCTTCGGCGACCGAGTCTTACGAGTCGGTTGTGTAAATTAAATTAAGTGACAAGCTGCGTAACGAGAGTCGGGTTCTTTTAGGGAAAAGAACCGTGCACCCCAGCTCGATTTGCGACTGCTTGCACCGCGAGTAAAGATGAGCCCATTAGATTTTATTCCATCACTGACCTCCATAGTCGGTAAAGAACACGTGTTGACGGCGGAAGCCGCCGCAGAGTTTTATACCGACTGGCGGGAGCGTTATACCGGCACAGCTTTGGCTGTTGTATTTCCGTCCGACACGCAGCAAGTGTCCGAGGTGGTAAGACTGTGTGCCGCCTATCAAGTCGCAATTGTTCCGCAAGGCGGCAATACCAGTCTGTGTGGCGGTAGCGTGCCCTTGCCGGAAGGCGAACAGGTCGTGATAAATTTGTCGCGCATGAACAAAATACTCGCGGTGGATGCGAGTAACCAGACTATGACCGTGCAAGCCGGTTGCACATTGCAAACGGTGCGCGCCACAGCCGAGCACTACGCTAGTCTTTTCCCCTTAGGCTTGACTGCGATTGCGGAGCATTGCGAGATAGGCGGAAATATCTCCACCAACGCGGGGGGAGTCGGCGTGCTGCGTTATGGCAATATGCGCGATCTGGTGTTGGGGTTGGAAGTGGTATTGCCGGATGGGCGAATTTGGGATGGTTTGCGCGCATTACGCAAAGACAACACGGGTTACGATTTGAAACACCTGTTCATAGGCGCGGAAGGCACGTTGGGGATAGTCACCGCAGCGGTTTTGAAACTATTTCCGCAACCGCAAATGATCATCACAACGATAGTTGGATTGGGCAATGTGACTTCCGCCGCCAGGCTGTTGGAATTGATACGCGCAAATTGTGGCAACGCCTTGAGTGCTTTTGAAATTATGTCGCGCGATTGCCTGGAACTAGTGTTCAAACATATCCCCGAAACTCGCGATCCATTCGATGCGCCCTATCGCTGGTATCTGCTGGTGCAACTGAGCGATGTGTCCAAGAGTCTGGTGCAGGAGACTTTGCGCAATACCATCACCAGTTTTACTTCGCCAAGATTCGATTATCAAATCACGGCTGATGAAAAAATCGCTGAAAACTGGTGGAAGTTGCGGCGTAACATCAGTGTCGCGCAAAAACGCGAGGGCGTGAGCATCAAACACGATGTCTCCGTGCCGGTCAGCCAAATACCGCAGTTTTTATTGCATACCGATGGTGTGATGAAATCCAATTACCCCGGTGTCCGTATCGTGGCATTTGGCCATATGGGCGACGGCAATATCCATTACAACGTCTCCATGCACGACAGCACGGAAAACTGGCAATTCATCGCCGAACAAGAAGGCGTGGTCAACAAACTGGTCTATGAAGTAATACGCGAGTTGGGCGGCAGCATCAGTGCCGAGCATGGTTTGGGGCAACTCAAGCGCGACATTATCCAAGATTACAAAAGTCCGTTGGAATTGGAACTGATGCGCGCCATCAAAAAAACTTTAGACCCGGAAGGTCTGATGAATCCGGGCAAAATGATTTAATTTTTCCCGCAGTTCGCTCGTCCTACCACGGCTGCATCTTCAGCATTTTGAGTATTTTGCCGTCGCGCTTGTCGACGATCACTGCCATGTCTTCAAACTTGGAACGCAAGGGAACAAAGCCGATTTCGGATTCTACCCAGCCGTTATGTTGTAGCTCGCTATCTATTTCCGTCACACGAGTGGGATTCAATTTCTTCAATTCCGCCAACGGTTTTGCGGCAGAAGCAACCTTGCTTTCACGACCAGTATAGGGCTGGTAGTATTTGGGGAAAAAGGGTAAGTCTTTCCCCGAAAAGGCGGCAAAAACCATTTCGTTTCTTTCCTTTATGTCAGTCGGCATTTCCGAGTAAACATAGACCGGACCGGTGACAGGCAGAGCGCGATATTCCGGCTTGGCGTTGCGAATATCCACTTCGGCTAATTGATTGGCCAACACCATGTCAAAGGAATCTTTGATAAACACAACGAATACCGGCCTGCCATGGAACATCACGTTGACACCATACACCAGCGCGGAAAATTGCAAGATTCCAATCACCACAAAATCGAACAAAAGTGCTTTGCGAGTTTTCTTGGGCGTGAAAATTATCAGCGTGATTAATGGCCCCAAAGTAACGTCGACACCCAACATAATCAACAGCACTTCCTTGCCGCCGGCAGAGGAAAAAAATGGCGGCGCGTACCAGAGTGCCAACATCAAAGTCAATGTGACCAAAGCAATGGCGACACTGATGCTAAGGTGTATGGCGGAGGCTTTCCAGCGGGTCATATATTGCATCCTAACCAATAAGAACTAAATAAATTATAAACAGAGAGTCGTGCGCCGTTCAATTTTTAATGCGCCTCATCCCAATTTTTTCCCACGCCCATTTCTACCAGCAGCGTAACATTGAGTGTGGCGACATTGCACATCAGTTGCGGTAATTTTTGTTTGACCAATTCCAATTCCACATCCGGTACTTCGAGTATCAATTCATCGTGGACTTGCATGATGAGACGCGTACTTAATTTTTCATGTTCCAACCAGTTTTGCACCGCAATCATGGCCAGCTTAATCAGGTCGGCTGCCGTGCCTTGCATGGGCGCGTTGATGGCGGCGCGTTCCGCGCCTTGGCGTTGCATGGCGTTGCTAGATTTTATGTTGGACAACCACAAGCGGCGACCGAATACCGTCTCGACAAAACCTTGTTGCTTCGCCAGTTCGCGGGTGCTATCCATATAATTTTTCACGCCGGGATAGCGCGCGAAATAACGCTCGATATAGGCACTCGCCGCACTGCGTTCCACGCCTAATTGTTTCGCCAAACCGAACGCTGACATGCCGTAAATCAAGCCAAAGTTAATCACTTTCGCATAGCGGCGTTGCTCAGATGTCACTTCATCGAGCGAGGTCATAAAAATTTCGGCGGCGGTGGCGCGGTGGATGTCTTCGTTGTTGGCGAAGGCATTAAGCAAACCTGTATCGCCGGATAAATGCGCCATGATGCGCAACTCGATTTGCGAATAATCGGCGGACACAATGTGATTGCCCTGCCCCGCGATGAAGGCTTCGCGTATACGCCGTCCCTCGGCGGTGCGCACCGGAATGTTTTGCAAGTTAGGATCGTTGGAAGCCAAGCGTCCGGTGATTGCAACCGCTTGCGAGTAGCTGGTATGCACGCGGCCTGTGTTGCGATTTACCGACAGTGGCAATTTGTCGGTGTAAGTCGATTTGAGTTTTGCCAGTCCGCGATAATCGAGCAAAATTTTCGGCAGCGGATAATCCAATGCCAGTTCTTGCAACACTTCCTCGTCAGTCGATGGATCGCCGCCGGGTGTTTTTTTCTTCACCGGCAGTTGCAATTTGTCGAACAAAATCTCGCGCAATTGTTTGGGCGAATTCAGATTAAACGGTTGCCCCGCCGCCTCGTAAGCACGCGCTTCCAGCGCGATGAGTTTTTCGCCCAGCTCGCGGCTTTGTATGTGCAACAGCGCGCTGTCCAACAATACGCCGTTGCGTTCCATCACATACAACACTTGCCGACTGGGCATTTCAATGTCGCGGTACACATGCTGTAAACCCCTTTGCGACATGACCTGCGGAGCGAGTGCTTGATGCAATTGCAGCGTGATGTCGGCATCTTCAGCGGCGTAACGCGTGGCAATGTCGAGATCGACTTGATCGAAACAAATCTGCTTCGCGCCTTTGCCCACCACCTCGGCATAGCTGATGGTCTGCACGTTTAGATGGCGCAGCGCGAGATTGTCCATGTCGTGTGGTTTGTGCGATTCCAGCACATAGGATTGCAGCAGCGTGTCCTCAGCAATACCCGCCAGTTGAATGCCGTGATTGGCAAAAATATGCTGATCGTATTTGAGATTTTGTCCCAGCTTTTTATGTTGCGCGCTTTCCAACCAGGGCTTGAGTTTTTGCAAAGTCTCTTCGCGATTAAGCTGATCCGGCGCGCCGGGATAGACGTGCGCCAGCGGCAGATACGCGGCTTCGTGTGGAGTGACGGCGAAGGAAATTCCCACCAGTTGTGCATTCATCACATCCAGTCCGGTGGTTTCGGTATCCACGCAGACAAGCTTGGCGGCAAGTAATTTTGTTAGCCAAGTATCGAGTTGCGCGCCAGTCAAAATACATTCGTAGACACCGCTCGACGGTTGTGCGGTAACAACATTGCCTCTTCCTTCTGCATCCATCCCGCCCTCAGTCAGGGTGGGGATGGATTCTTTTTGCACCTGTGTATTTGTTTGAAAAAGTGATGACTGCACCGAGCTCTCATCCTCTCTCTGTAAGGGTGAAGATGCTGTTGCCGCGCCGCCCACTTCCCTCAACCAAGTCCGAAAACCAAAGCGTTGATACAAATCACGCAACGTTGCAATATCTGGAGGCAGTGCTGTGAGCTGCTGATACGGTTGCGCTAATTCGACATCGCACTTCACGGTAATCAGTCGGCGCGCTTGCGGCAACCAGTCTAGCGCATCGCGTAAATTTTGCCCGACCACGCCGCCGACTTCCGCTGCGTGTGCAATGATTTCATCCAGCGAACCGTATTGCGTGAGCCACTTCACCGCCGTTTTCGGGCCGACTTTTGCCACCCCCGGCACGTTGTCCACGGTGTCACCGGTGAGCGTCAGCAAATCTATGATTCGTTCCGGCGGCACGCCGAATTTTTCGATGACACCCGCCACGTCGAGTTTTTCGTTGTTCATGGTGTTAATCAAGAACACTTGCTCGTTGACCAGTTGCGCGAGGTCTTTGTCACCTGTCGCCACTATACATTGCACGCCATCACGACTGGCAATGCTGGTCAACGTGCCGATGACATCGTCAGCCTCCACGCCGTCTATCATCGCGATGTTCCAACCGTTCGCGGCGATGAGTTGATGCAGCGGTTCGATTTGCAACACCAGGTCATCCGGCATTTTGGCGCGCGTCGCCTTGTATTCCGGATACCAATCGTCGCGGAAGGTTTTACCTTTTGCGTCAAATACGCACAGGCTATAATCCGCAGGGTAGTCGCTGCGCAATTTGCGCAACATGTTCAACACGCCGTAGATTGCGCCAGTCGGGAAACCTTCAGCGTTGCGCATATCTGGCATGGCATGGAACGCCCGATACAAAAAAGACGAGCCATCAACCAACAATAATTTCTTCATTTTTTGACTGTGAGGTATGCAATGAGTACACCGCCCAAACTGCCTATCCCGGCCATGCCGGATGCATGGAATTCCAAGGAAGCCTGGCGCGTGTTCGGCATTATGTCAGAGTTTGTTTCTGCCACCGAACGTCTCAATCGCATACACCCTGCCGTGAGTATATTCGGCAGCGCGCGTACCAAGCCGGACAACCCGTATTACAAGCTCGCGGAAGAAATTGCGCGCCTGCTTTCCGACGCGGGATTTTCGGTGATTTCCGGCGGCGGCCCCGGCATAATGGAAGCGGTCAACAAAGGCGCGTTTTATGGCAAGTCGCCCAGCGTGGGATTAAACATTCAGCTACCGCACGAACAATCCGGCAATTCATATCAAAACATCAGCCAGACTTTCCAGCATTTTTTTTCACGTAAAGTGATGTTTGTGAAATTCGCCAGCGCGTATGTGGTGATGCCCGGCGGCTTTGGAACATTGGATGAATTGATGGAAGCGTTGACGCTGGTGCAAACCGGTAAGACGCGCCGCATCCCCATCATTTTAGTGGGTACAGAATTCTGGGCAGGTATGCTGGATTGGTTTCGCACCACGCTCATCAACGAAAAAGTCATCAGTCCCGAAGATATGGATTTGATTCAATCCATAGACGAACCGGAAGCCGTGGTCAGCGCGATTTTTAAACATTACGAGACGCGCGGTTTCGAACCTTCGGAAGCGGAACGCGAAAAGCAGCTCTACCTGTAATTGAGCTAAAATACAGACCTTGCTTTTCCCCACTCACCACTTCCTAAGAGATAACATGCGCCTGATTACTTTTTTACTTTTAAGTGGATTTTCGCTGAGTGCGATGGCCGGTCAGCCTGTGCCGCCGGATTTGCAGCCGCTGCCCGCGCCGCCGGCGATGGACGCGTCGGACAATAACGATGAACCGGAAGTCACCATCACCAAACAAACCGAGCAGACTGTCGAGGAATATCGCTCCGGTGGCAGACTGTATATGATTAAAATCACGCCCAAAAATGCGCCGCCGTATTATTTAATCGACGACAATGGCACAGGAAAATTCGCCCGTCAGGAAAGTCTGGATTCCGGTTTTCGCCCCCCGCGCTGGATCATCAAAAAATTCTAAATCATGGCTGTATTCACCACCGTTAATGAAGCGGAGTTGTCCGCTTGGCTGAATGATTATTCGCTGGGGCAATTGCAAAAATTGCAGGGCATTGCCTCAGGCATAGAGAACACCAATTATTTTGTCACCACTAGCAATGGTCGGTTTGTGCTGACGATATTTGAAAAACTCACCGCCTCGGAGCTCCCGTTTTATTTGAATCTGATGGCGCATCTGGCGCGGCACGGCATTCCCTGTCCCGCGCCGATGGCGAATCGGCACAATCAGTTTCTCGGCACACTCAAAGGCAAACCGGCATGCATCGTCAGTCGCTTGAGTGGCGCATCGACGACCACGCCGAGCGCGGCACAATGCGCGGCGATGGGGGCGATGCTGGGGCAGATGCATCTGGCGGGACAGAGCTTCGCTCACAATATGCCGAACCCGCGCGGTGCGGCTTGGCGTGCTTCGACCGCACCACAGGTGCGCGGATTTTTAGATGCCGAACAAGCTGCGTTGCTGGATAGCGAAGTCGCATTGCACGCGCGACAAAATCTCACCTTGCTGCCCGATCACGCCTTACCCCAAGGCGTGATACATGCCGATTTATTTCGCGACAATGTTTTATTGGAAGGTGACCGCATCGGCGGCCTGATAGATTTTTATTTCGCCTGCACCGACGCGCTGTTGTACGACGTGGCGATTACCGTCAATGACTGGTGCATGAACCCTGTCGATGGCAAACTGAACGTTGAACATGCGCGGAAATTTTTGCGTGCCTATCATGCGGTGCGTCCGCTGCAAACCAATGAAATCGCGGCTTGGCAAACTATGTTGCGTCTTGCCGCGTTGCGTTTTTGGTTGTCACGCTTGTACGATTTGCATTTGCCGCGCGACGGCGAAATGGTCAACGCGCATGATCCGCAACACTTCGAGCGTGTGTTAAAAAATCACATCGCGTCACCTCACCAGATGGAGTTATAAGCACACTATGGAACCCAAACAATTCGCCGCCGCACAAGGTTGGGCATGGATCAAACAAGGCTACGCATTGTTTATGAAAGCTCCCGTGCTGTGGGTTGTGTTATTCGTGATTGCCGCGATTGCTTTGATCGCGCTATCCAATGTGCCGGTCGTCGGCGAGCCCTTGGTAAGTTTGCTGATGCCTGTGGTGTTGGCGGGCGTAATGTCTGGTGCGCGTGATTTACAAAAGGGTGAAGAGCTAGAACTGATGCATTTGTTCAGTGGCTTTCATAAACACATGGCGCAACTGGTGACCCTGGGCGGGATTTCGCTGGTCGCGCAATTTCTGATTTTTGGTGTGATGCTGATGGTGGGCGGCGGCACATTAGTCAGCATTTTGATGAGCAGCGAGCCTATCACCGACCCGGCTGTTGTCAATGAAGCATTGGCAGGTGCGGGTTTTGCAGCGACGCTGGGCATGTTCTTATTCAGCATCCTGATGATGGCGATGCAATACGCGCCTATGCTGGTTTTTTTCAACGATGTTGCGCCGGTCGCGGCAATGAAACTCAGCCTGCGCGCTTTCCTAAACAACATTGGTGCTATGACGGTTTACAGTGCCACCCTGATTGCATTGGCGATACTCGCGAGCTTGCCGATGATGCTGGGCTGGCTGGTATTGTTGCCCGTCGTATTCGCCTCTTTGTATGCCAGTTTTGACGAGATTTTCCCCGCAATCGCCGAAGTCGCGCCCGTCACCGTCAACGAGTTTTCGCCACGCGACGACCAATCCCATTTCTAACCCGTTTTGACAATTAGAATGTGCTAATATTCTCGCCACAGCCAACCTCGTTTTGGCCGATGGAGAGTGCGATGCAATTCCAAGTCAACGTGGCAGAAATCAAACGTGCGCAAGTGCCGCACAATCTATTTGTCACCGGACTGTTTTTATTCGATCTGTCAATGACACCGGCGGTCATTGTGCTCAAGCTCGGCATGTTGGGTTTGCTGCTGCCTTTACTGTGTTCCGGCGCATTGCTCGCTTACATTTATGTGCGCAGCCAAAAAAATTCCATATGGTTTGTCGATGCGCATTGGCGTTTGTCGTTCAAGCACGCACGCTGGCTGTTGCTGGGTTACGCCGCTTCCGCATTGCTGATTTTTGTTGCATGGCTGATTAGTCAAAGCGCGCACGAAGCAAGCATGAAACACATTTTATGGACGGCACTCACACGCATCGCGCTGATGCCCACACTGATTGCGGTGATGGTCACCGCCGTGATGGAAGCCAGCGCAATCGGCTTGGCGAGCAAAGGCGAGGTGCCGGATAAAATCGCTAGCGCGTTCCCGCCGCCCAATAATTAAATCGCTTCGAGCTTGGCGTATTCCAACGCCAACCATTTGCTGCCGGCGCGCTTGAAATTGATTTGCACACGGCCTTCGTTGCCGCTGCCCTCGGTATCCGTCACCACACCCTCGCCGAATTTTTGATGGAACACGCGCTGCCCGATATGCCATAACGCGCCGGGCAATGCGGCTTGCGCGGCTTTGGGCATGACGAAAGGTGCGGTGGCGGGGGCTGCATACGAATTGCGTTGCACGAAACGCGGCGACAACCACTGCAATAAATTTTCCGGCAGCTCGCGCAAAAAGCTAGACACCATGCTGTAGTTGGTCTTGCCATGCAACATGCGGCTTTGCGCGAAAGTCAGATACAACCTACGCCGCGCGCGAGTGATGGCGACATACATCAGGCGGCGTTCCTCATCTACTTCGCCGTTGTCCACGCTATTTTGATGCGGGAACAGCCCCTCCTCTAGGCCGGTGATGAACACAGTGTGAAACTCTAAACCTTTGGCGGAATGCACCGTCATCAAATGCAACGCGTCATCGCTATCACCCGCCTGATGTTCGCCCGACTCCAGCGTGGCATGGGTCAGAAATGCGGTGAGACTGTCGTCCTCGTTTTCATGCACGAACAGCGTCGCGGCGTTAATCAACTCGTTCAAATTTTCCAACCGTTCTTCCGCCTCGCGTTTTTTTGCGGGCGAATTTAATTCGCTTTCGTAGTTGGCGATTAAGCCGCTGTGATGCAGCACGTGTTCCATGATTTCGGGCAGCGGGAGTTCTTTAGTCGCGCTGCGCAGCGATTCGATCAGCGCGACGAAGGCCGACACTTTGCCACCCGCCCGTGCTGCCGCATCCCACAAAGTGGTGTTGTTTATTTTGGCGGATTCTTGCAGTTGTTCGATGCCGCGCGCACCGATGCCGCGCGTCGGAAAATTGATGATGCGCAACAGCGCGTTGTCGTCGTCGGTGTTTTCCATCAGGCGCAAATATGCCAGCGCGTGCTTGATTTCCTGCCGCTCGAAAAAGCGCAACCCACCATACACGCGATACGACAATCCCGCTGAAACCAGCGCGTGTTCCAACACCCGCGACTGCGCGTTGGAACGATACAACAACGCCATTTCGGTGAGCTTCACGCCCTCACGTTTGAGTTGTTGGATTTCCTCGACAATGAAGCGCGCCTCGTCCACATCCGTGCCGGACTCGTACACGCGCAGCAGTTCACCACC
>JBAVPP010000263.1:0-3686 GCA_049693175.1 Gallionella sp.
CTTTAAATCCGCATGTAAAAAAGGCTGGCAGGGAAAGCCCGCCACCAGCACATCGTGATCGGGGATGTCCGCGACGGAAATTTTGGTGATGTCACCAAAGGGATACACGCCGTGATTGTCCGCGTAAGTGGCTTGCGCGTTTTTTTCAAACTCGGAAGAAAACACGCATCTGCCGCCCGCTTTTTGAAAGCCAATTTTCATGCCGCCGATTCCGGCGAACAGGTCAATAAAAGTGAAGGTGCTGTCTTTGGGCGGCTTAATCGGTGTGCCGGGCAATTGGCTTTTGAGGGTTGCCGCATCGGTGTAAAGCTGTGCTTTTTTCAAAATGGCAATGAGCTTTTTTGCCGTCCCGCCGCGCTCTGCGGCGAACGGGGTAAATCCATACGCCAAGGCTTGTATCCATTGCTGTGCAATGGCTTTTGGCTCAGTGCCTTCCGGCGCGTATTCGCTAGCCAAGGGCAATAATGTCGCTTCGATTTGTTGAAAAATTTTGCTCAAAATCTGTTTCCCAATGATTGCGTTTAATGGTTGCAGCCAACTTTTCCGCTTGTTATTTTTTCTCCCACGGCGCGAAACCGATGGGATGTTTTTTCTTGCTTGCCGGCGGGGTCATCAGCTCGCGCAATGCGTCGAAAACCGCTTTGAATTTGATGTCGTAGTTTTTTTCCAGCGCGGCGAGTTTACGCGATAGTTCGGCGTTGCTGGCGAGCATTTGCCGCAATTGCACGAAGGCACGCACAACCATGAGGCTGACTTCTATTGCGCGATCTGATTTCAATACATTCCCCAGCATTAGTGCGCCGTGTTCGGTGAAGGCGTAAGGCAAAGTTGGTGAATATTTGAGCTTGGCGAGGTGGTCACAATTTGTGACCACCCCGGTTTTTTCGGTAGCGGTTAATTGGAACATGAACTCAGCGGGGAAGCGTTCCATATTCCGCTTAACCGCCTGATTCAGAACCTTGGTTTGTACGCTATAAAGTTCCGCCAAGTCCGTATCCAGCATAACTTTCTGCCCGCGTATCAGCAGAATTTTCGTTTCAATATCCGCCATTACAATGAGTTCTTGCTTGTCAGTCATTGCCATCTCCTAACAGATACTTGTTTTCGTCCCCATCAAACTTGGACTTCGCATGGTGTTAACTAAACGCCTTGCTTCAAACTGGCTGAAATGAAATCGTCGAGGTCGCCATCCAGCACGGCCTGGGTGTTGCCCACCTCGTAGTTGGTGCGCAAATCTTTGATGCGCGATTGGTCCAAAACATAGCTGCGAATTTGATGTCCCCAGCCGATGTCGGATTTGCCATCTTCCAATACTTGCTTGGCTTCGTTGCGCTTGCGTAGTTCTTCCTCGTACATGCGCGACTTCAGCATGGACATGGCTTCGGCGCGGTTTTTGTGTTGCGAACGGTCGCTTTGACATTGCACCACGATGTTGGTGGGGATGTGGGTGATACGCACCGCCGAATCGGTTTTGTTGATGTGCTGACCACCCGCACCGGATGCGCGATAGGTGTCCACGCGCAAGTCGGCGGGATTGATGTCAATCTCGATGGAGTCGTCCACTTCGGGATAGACGAACACGCTAGAGAACGAGGTGTGGCGGCGGTTGCCGGAATCGAACGGTGACTTGCGCACGAGGCGATGCACGCCGACTTCGGTGCGCAAATGTCCGTAGGCGTATTCGCCAACAACCTTGATGGACGCGCCCTTGATACCGGCGACTTCGCCATCGGACTGTTCTAAGACCTCGACCTGAAAACCTTTGCGTTCGCAGTAGCGCAAATACATGCGCAACAACATAGCACCCCAGTCCTGCGCTTCCGTGCCGCCCGAACCCGCTTGAATGTCGATGAAGCAATTGTTCGGGTCCATAGGATTGGAAAACATGCGGCGGAATTCCATCGCGGCGACGCGCTTTTCGATGTCTTGAATATCGGCGGCGGTGGCGTGCAAACTGTCTTCGTCGCTCTCGGCTTTCGCCATTTCGAACAATTCGCCCGCGTCGCTCAAATCCTGTTTGATTTTGTCCAGACCGAGCACCACGCCTTCCAATAACTTGCGCTCGCGCCCCAATTCCTGCGCGCGTTTTGCGTCATTCCAGATGTCGGGATTTTCAGAGAGTGCGCAGACTTCGACTAGACGTTCCTGCTTGATATCGTAGTCAAAGAAACCTCCGTAATTCTGCGCTGCGCGTGGCGAGGTCTGCTAACTGATTGGATAAGGCGTTGAGTTGTTCGGCTTCCATGTTGATGTGCGTGAATTTCTAAAGGGCGTGATTATAACGGAAGGAGGGGGCTAGGATTTGGGATTTGGAAAAACCTATGCACTGCTTTGAGCGTAGTGGTCGTAGCTTTAGCTACGGGAACCGCACGGCCTACTCCTTGCGGGTATAACCAAATCCCAATTCCCAAATCCTGCTTTGGCTATAACGCAATTAGTCCGAAGATTATTCCGCAGGCGATGGCGGCGAAGCTGATGAGCACTTTGCGTGCGAGTGCTTTGCCGCCTATGAATGCCACCATGCCGAATTTGAATGCGAGGTTGGCGAGAAAGGCTAAAGAGATGGCGTTGACGGTTTGTTGTTCGCCGAGTTGATCGAGATTGAACATGCGCAAACTGGACAGGGTGATGGGATCGACATCGGTCAGTCCGGAGACCAGCGCGACAACGTAGAGTCCCTGGCTTCCCGCCATATCGACCATCCACGATGCACCCAGCAGCACGGCCACATACATCAAACCAAAGCTTAGAGCGGTATGCAATTCGGCCGGGTTGGAGGTTTCAGGGATATAGAGTTCGCTGGCGTAATCCATCTTGCGCCAGTTGTATAACGCGACGATCAAACCGGCGGTCAGACCGCACGCGAGTACCGGCAGCAAATGCGGCAGCACACCTTTTCCCAGCACGGCAGACAACACGATTAACCGTATGACCACCACGATGCTGGCGATGACGATCACCGACGCGGCGAGATTGGATAGGGCGGGATTGCTCTTGCCGTTTTTCGCATAAATCAAAGTAGTCGCGGTGCTGGATACCAGTCCACCGAGAAAACCCAGCAGCGGCGCGCCATAGCGTGTGCCGACGATTTTTAACGCGACATAACCACTGAGACTGATGCCGGAAATCAACACCACCATCAGCCAGGCGTGATAGGGATTGAACGCTTGGTATGGACCGAAATTTTGATCGGGCAAAATGGGTAATACGATAAAGGTTAGCACCGAGAATTGCAGCACGGCAACCAGATCGCGGCGCGTCATGCGCTGTGAGAGTCCGCGCAATTCCGGTTTGAAATAGAGCAGGGCGGTGATGCCGATCGCCAGCATTACGGCGAGCTTCGTCTGTCCATACCAAACCATTGCGCCCAGTCCGTAACTGAGCAGCAGGGCGATGACCGTGGTCGTGCCGGGGTCGCCCTCTTTGACCGGGTCGTTGAAGTAGGCGGCGATGATCATGGTTGCCACCGCGAGCAGACCGGCGATGAGCAACCAGGGCGAACTGGTTTTGGTCGAGAGCATGGCGGTCAGTGTGCCGAATAAAGAGACCAGCGCGAAGGTGCGCAGACCCGCTTTGGCAGAAGGATTGCGCTCGCGTTCCAGTCCGATCAACAGACCCAACGCGAGACTGGTGAGGAATTGCGGTAAGGCTTCGATGCCGTTGCTTTGCAAAAAACTGGTGTCCAT
>JBAVPP010000264.1:0-1710 GCA_049693175.1 Gallionella sp.
TGGCAGCACTTGGGAACATAGCTACTTTTGTTGCTGCACATCCAGAAGTTTACGAGAAGCATGCCAATGCGTTCGACCGCGCCACTGGCATGTGGCAGATGCTCGAAAACAACCATCCTTTTTTAAACCAGCAATTTGACTTAAATGTAACCGTCAGAGAAGTCGCTCGTGCGTGGAGGGACGAAAAGAACATTGATCAATTGCCAAGTGATCAGCAAACATGGCTGCGCAATCAAATGGTGATTGAGTGCGTCAACCTCTGGAACCATGCAGGTGAAACACTGGAACGTAGCTGCCCCAAGGCTTACGCCATCATTACATTATTGACTTGGCACGAAGAAGATTGAACTTTTATCGATCAAACCAGTCAAAGCGGGATGGACAAAGAAGACGCGAGATTTCAGACATTGGAGCAATTGCACGAGCGACGTAAGCAGGTCGTGCGATTGCATCGTAAAGGGATAGGTGTGATGCGAATCGTGGAGTTGAGTGGACTTTCCTACCCGGCTGTACGCGGCGTTATTGACCGGTATGAACAGGACGGAGCGAAGACGATCAAGCCTGCTGCACGAGGTAGGCAGGATGGTGATGGTCGCCACCTGACGGACGAACAGGAGCAACGTGTCCGGCAAATCATCTGCGACAAACGGCCAGAGCAATTGAAGATGGAATTTGCACTTTGGAACCGAGCCGCTGTTATGCAGTTAATTGAGCGCGAATGCGGAATCAAGCTATCTGTGCGTGGTGTTGGCAACTACCTTAAACGTTGGGGATTCACACCGCAAAAGCCGATCAAGAAGGCATATGAGCAACGCCCGGAAGCTGTGAAAGACTGGTTGGATAACGAATACCCGGCAATAGAACAGCGTGCAAAAGCCGAGGGTGCAGAAATTCACTGGGGCGATGAGACGGCGGTGGTGAATACCGATGTGCGAGGTCGTAGCTACGCACCGGCTGGCAAAACACCAGTGACCTTTGCAGTAGGCGGCACGCGCCAAAAACTGTCGATGATTGCTACCGTCACGAACCAAGGCAAGACACGCTGGATGATTATTGATGAGGCATTCAACTCAGATAAGTTGATTGAGTTTCTGGAAGCGCTGATCAAAGACGCAGTGAAAAAAGTGTTTTTGATTCTGGATAATTTGCGAGTGCATCACAGCAAACCAGTTAAGAAGTGGGCAGAGGAACATAAGGACAAGATCGAATTGTTCTACCTGCCCAGCTACAGCCCGGAACTAAACCCGGAAGAGCGTCTTAATGCCAACTTGAAGCACGCAATTTATACAAAAGTGCCGGTACGCACCAAGGCCAAGCTGAAAGTGGCAACAACAGAGTACATGCAAGCTTTGGAGAAATCCCCTGAACGTGTAAAAAAATTCTTTCAGGATTCTCGCGTAAAATATGCGGCATGAGAACTTCAAACTTCAACTGGCCGAATCAATATAATAGAGACTTGCTGATTTCTTGTGTTATCGATTTAAAAGTTTTAATCATATTAAAGCTCCTAAGTTTCAATATTGTTATATTAGCATATTCTAATATATAATTAATTCTTATTGCTATGCTAAAAAAACAATTGCACAAAATAACTATTCTTGGTTGAGTTTTAGTTTTCCGGAATTCACAATTTTGGTGAGTAATGTTATTGAAATTTATTAATCCGAGATTTCCCAATAGACCGTAATTTCTAATGGAAGCCATTAGAGC
>JBAVPP010000265.1:0-4036 GCA_049693175.1 Gallionella sp.
AACGCCATTCGGACGAACTGGCAATACTAGATGTCGAAGGCTTCCCGATGAGGCGGAGCTGGTATCTTGCGTATCCCAAAGACAAGATACTGTCAGTAGTCGCACATGCATTTCTTGACTTCATGCATGCAGAAAGCAAGGCGCACAGCGATAAATATCTGCAGGGTATCGTGGGTTTTCCAAACAGTGCCCCAGAGATTTAATAGCCAGTTTTAGTGAGCGACATTCTCTACTATAGATTAGTTGTACTGGAAAGTATTCGCCATGACCGTTTATCACATTCCAAGCAGCTCAAAAAACCGTTAGCTATTTTTAAGTCTATGGGAGCGTCGAGCTCACACCCAATAGCTTGACGATAAACAATGTCAATGACACCTTTTAAGAAGACGTTCTTTGGTAACTTTTTCGCAGTTGAATGCCTGCTTTGACGCGCATATACTGGGCGCGGACTGTGTGCCATTATCGGACATCAGGATTCAGAACTAGGATGGATAATTGACATGCCTAAACTTCGTGTTCAAAACTTTTCAATTTCAATCGACGGTTACAGTGCTGGACCGAGCCAGAGTCTACAGAACCCGCTTGGTTTGCGGGGGATGGAATTGATGGAATGGTTTTTTCCTACGCAAGCATTTAAGCGAATGCATGGGCAGGACGGAGGTGAAACCGGAGTCGACAATGATATGGCTGAACAAGGGGGTTCAGGAATCGGAGCGTGGATTCTTGGACGTAACATGTTTGGTCCGATTCGCGGCCCATGGCCCGACGAGGCTTGGCGTGGTTGGTGGGGCGAGGAACCTCCTTATCACGTGCCCGTATTTGTACTGACACATCACCCGCGTGCGTCGCTCAAAATGGCGGGAGGCACCGAATTCCATTTTGTAACTGAAGGCATACAGGCTGCGTTGGAACTAGCGATGCGTGCGGCAGGAGGTCTCGATGTACGCTTGGGGGGTGGAGTTTCCACGGTTCGCCAGTATCTGCGAGCCGGATTAGTTGACGAGCTTCATCTTGCCGTCAGCCCAGTCCTGCTCGGAGCGGGTGAGAGTCTCTGGCACGACATGAATATGCATGCACTAGGTTATGAATGCATGAACAACATGGTAGGCGAGAGGGCGACTCATGTTTTTCTGCACAGGCACTCTTGATGTCGTTGGCCAAGTCGCTTCGATAGTTGCGCCTGAACGCAACCTGATAGAACTCTTGCAGGATGGTTTTGTGGAAGCGTTCGCAGATGCCGTTGGTCTGGGGATGGCGCACCTTGGTCATGGTATGCTCGATGTCATTTAAGGCCAAATAGAGTTGATAGTCATGCGACTCCGGCTTGCCGCAATACTCGGTGAGCCCATCGCAAAGAGTTATTTAAAAGTCTTGGTGGATGAGATTGTGGTCAAGGATAAAACAGCGACCATCAGCGGGAGTTATGCGGCATTGGCTGAAACAATGGAGAAAATAAAAACGGGCAACTTGAATAAACAAGTGCCCAGTTTTATACCTGATTGGTGCGCCCGGCGGGAGTCGAACCCACGACCCTTGGCTTCGGAAACCAATACTCTATCCAGCTGAGCTACGAGCGCGTTTTGTTGGAGGCGCGCAGCATAACGCCTTTTCAGTGTGGCGTGGTGTTAAGAATTATCTTGATCTAGGTCAAACGCTTTATGCAACACGCGTACCGCCAACTCCAAATATTTTTCATCGATAACGACTGAAATTTTAATTTCGGAAGTCGAAATCATTTGAATGTTGATGCCCTCTTCGGCAAGCGTGCGGAACATTTTGCTGGCGATACCGACGTGCGAACGCATACCCACGCCGACCACGGAAACTTTTGCCGCTTTGTTGTCGCCTATGACATCGCGCGCGCCAATATGCGGCTGCACTTTGCTTTTCAGAATATCCATCGCGCGCACAAATTCATTGCGATGCACGGTGAAAGAGAAGTCGGTCGAACCGTCCACGCCCATGTTCTGAATAATCATATCCACGTCGATATTGGCATCCGAAATCGGACCCAAAATCTGATACGCGATACCCGGTTTATCGGGCACGCCAATGACGGTGATCTTGGCTTCATCGCGATTGAACGCGATTCCTGAAATGATGGCTTGTTCCATTTTATTGCCTTCCTCAAAAGTGATCAGTGTGCCTTCGCCTTCTTCTTCGAAGCTGGACAGCACACGCAGTTTGACTTTGTATTTACCCGCGAATTCTACCGAGCGTATTTGCAAAACTTTAGAACCTAAGCTCGCCATTTCCAACATCTCTTCAAAGGTGATGGTTTTTAAGCGGCGCGCCTCGGGAACCATACGCGGGTCAGTGGTATAAACGCCGTCCACGTCGGTATAAATTTGACATTCGTCGGCACGCAATGCGGCGGCAATTGCCACGCCCGTGGTGTCCGAACCGCCGCGACCCAAGGTCGTGATGTTGCCGTCGGCATCCATACCCTGAAAGCCTGCCACCACCACCACGCAATCGTTCGCCAGATCGGCGCGAATGTGGTGTTCGTCAATCGCGACAATACGCGCCTTGGTGTGCGCACTATCGGTGAGAATTTTTACCTGCCCGCCAGTGTAACTTTTGGCGTTCACGCCGAGCTCTTTCAATGCCATGCACAGCAAGCCTATGGTGACTTGCTCACCAGTGGAAATAATCACATCCAGTTCGCGCGGATCGGGATGTTTTTGCATTTCCTTCGCCAGCGCGATCAGCCGATTGGTCTCGCCGCTCATCGCGGACAGCACCACCACGACTTGATTGCCGAGTGCCTTGAATTTCGCCACGCGCCGCGCCACGTTCTTGATACGTTCTGGATTCCCGACGGACGTGCCGCCGTATTTCTGCACAATTAAAGCCACGATCTATTCTCTATATCAGTCAAAAAATGGGCGCGATTATAACGCAACATCTTACGGATGGCACGGATACCCGCTAACATCTGGGTTAAACTTGCACACTACATCAAGGCTCAATTCATACAACCCGTCATGCCCGAAATCCTCGCCCGTCCTCACTCCGCTGTCGCCGCTGAATACCTTGTAGCGGCGGGTTACACGCCCGCCATCGCGCGGATTTTTGCGGCGCGCGGCATCACGGCAAGCACGCAACTCGAACATGGCTTGGCAAATTTATTGCCAGTGAACGGACTGAAAAATGCGAGTGCGATGGCAGTGCATTTAGCCGATGCGATGGCCGCACATAAAAAACTTTTGGTTATCGCTGATTATGATGCGGATGGTGCAACCGCCTGTGCGGTCGCAGTGCGCGGGCTGCGCTTGTTCGGCGCGATCGTTGATTTTATCGTGCCGAATCGTTTTGAATATGGTTACGGTTTGACACCGGAAATTGTTCAGCTAGCTGCACAATTTCCGCTTCGATACGACATCGAAAGTTCTACGAATGGAACAGAAGCGGCAAAGCAGCTGCTCCCGCAATCGGCTGGCTACGCCAGTAACGTGTCACAACTGCGGCCCGACATTATCATCACCGTGGACAACGGCATCGCCAGTGTGGACGGTGTGGCGGAAGCGAATCGGCTTGGTATTCAGGTGCTGGTCACCGACCATCATCTGCCCGGCGAGACTTTGCCGGATGCGGCGTGCATCGTGAATCCCAACCAGCCCGGTTGCACCTTCGCCAGCAAAAATCTGGCCGGCGTGGGCGTGATGTTTTATGTGCTGCTGGCATTGCGTGCGGAGTTGCGCAGTCGCGAAAAACTATCGGATGAACAAGGAAAAAAACTCGCCAATCTGCTCGATCTCGTCGCACTCGGCACAGTCGCGGATGTGGTGAAGCTAGATCAAAATAATCGCATTCTGGTGCAACAAGGTTTACTGCGCATCCGTGCGGGCAAGACTTGCTCAGGTATCAGCGCGTTATTCCAGATTGCGAAAAAAGATCCAGCGCGCGTCACCAGTCAGGATTTGGGGTTCACCATCGGCCCGCGCCTCAATGCCGCCGGACGACTGGAAGATATGCGCTTAGGAATTGATTGTTTGCTCAGTGACGATGCGGATGCAGCGATAGCGATGGCAAC
>JBAVPP010000266.1:0-5240 GCA_049693175.1 Gallionella sp.
GCGTAATGTCCGCCGTCGCTCATGCTGATGCTGGCGCAGCCGATGAGATACTCGTGATTGTTCTTGACGATGTAATCCGCCAGGCCGCTCCACAACTGTGTGATGGTCGCGCCATCACGGTAATCGGGATGCACACAGGAACGGCCGACTTCCACCATGCGGTCGCGCAAGTTCGCCAAGCGCGTCATGTCGAATTCGGTTTCGGAATAATAGCCGCCTGCTTTGACTGCTTGTTCCGGCGGCAACATGCGATAGGTACCGACGACCTTATTGTCTTCGTTGTCGCGCACCAACAAGTGATCGCAAAAAGCGTCGTAGCGATCCACGTCTAGCCCGGATTCTTTATTGGGAATTTTCGCGCCCATTTCTTCGGCAAATACTTTGAAGCGCACACGTTGCGCTTCTTGTACTTCCGCTTCGGTGCGGGCGATACTGATTCCGAGTTTGTTGCGTGTGGCAAGGCCGGACTGACGATTCAATTCGAGCATGGTTATCTCCTATCGAGTTGGAACGAGCAGATTAATCAGTCGAGATTGCACAACGGTTACGCAAATATGAAAGATTAGTGACGATACGACGCGTTGGTCTCCAACATTGCCACGAGGAGCTCGTTATATAGCGACTGCAAATAGTCATCTTGCTCATCGGAATGCACGGGATAAGACTCATCATCCAATGCCAGTAAAGTGCTGGCGATATGGGTGTGCGCATTCAGCGTTAATGCGCGTCTATTGGTATTTCGGGTGTCAAGTGACGGCGTGGCGACGAGGCGAACTTGCAGATTTTTGGCACACAAAATCTGCCATAACGACGCGCCAAACGAGAGGTGATCAATGTAAGCGGCCGCATCACTGCGCTGCCCGCTTTTATTTTGGTAACGTATGGCGATGGGGTGTAGCGGCACGCCAGAATCGATTGCGGGCTGCAATAACGAGGAGTGGAAATGTGCGACTTCCGCGCCGTTGGTGGTTGTGCCTTCTGGAAATACCGCGAGACATTCGCCGCGTTTTAGCAACTCGACCAATTGCACATTGATACGCGCTGCGGAACGTGCTTTACCGCGTTCGATAAAGAGTGTCTGCGCTCTTGCACATAACCAGCCGATGACAGGCCAGCGGCGCACTTCTGATTTGGCAACAAAGCGCATCGGCACAACGGAATTAAGCACGAACACATCCAGCCAGGAGATGTGATTCGTCACGATTAAACCTTGCTGTAACTTGCAAGATTGCATACCGGCATTCATCCGCACTTGTATGCCGAATATATTGAGCAAGTCATTAGACCATCGTTGCAGGATGCGACGTTGCAGTGTCGCGCGCAACCAAGGATAGGATATGGCGAGCGTCAAGCCATATCCCAGATGCAGGGCAAGACGTGCGGCGCGAAATAGGGCGATCATGCGCCGGATAAAAAGTGCCATCGTGTTCAAATCACCGTCAGCATAGAGAACACCGTGATTGTGCAAAAGTCATCCAGCGTTTTTTCCAAACCTTGGGTGAACAACAACGCACGTATGCTACGGAAGCTGCCTTTGTTTTTTGCTGTGACGATCTTCATAGGATTCACCTTTGCGTTTTGTTGTCGAGCTTGTGCCGTGATGCGAATAAATTATTGCCGCCCATTCGCTTTGCGGAATCTAAGGCCGCGCTCATCGCATCACGCACTTCGTGGTGCGATGAAAAGTTACCTGGTGTGACTTTAACCGTGCCCATAGACAGGCAAGTGGCTTGATCGGGCGCGGTGGTATCTGGCGCGTCATTCAGATAATTTTTTTCGCCCAACTGGTGTTCTTTGGTCAACAGCATCGAAGCCTGCGCGAATGAGTCCAACGCGTTGGCGCAGCGTGATTTCCAGTCGCGGCTTTGCATCAACAGCACGAAATCATCACCGCCTATATGGCCGATAAAATCTTGTTTGGGGTCGCATGCCCAATCCAAGATGCGACCGGCAAGCTGTATCATTTCGTCGCCCTTTTTGTGGCCGTGAGCCTGGTTGAAGCATTTGAGGCGGCTCAGATTGGCATGACATGCGACGAACGGAGTGCCGGACTTCATCAAGCGTTCGATATGTTGGGTAGTGGGCACGTTGCCGGGCAGTGAAGTGAGCGGATTGGCGTGTCGCGTTGCATCGATATGCATTTTCGATAGCTCACGCAGCACATCTTGCGCCGACGCGATGCCTATGTAACGCCCGCGCTCGGTGATGATGAAACCATCGGTGAACAGTGTGCTATCCACCTCCGCCAAAAAATTCCCCAGCTCTTCGAGCGGCATATTTTTTTCGACCAACAAAGGTTCGTGTTGCAGCAAATCCGTGCAGATCTTTTCAGCGAGCCGGTGCGACTGACTAAAACGGGTGATGAATTGTTGACGCTTGACGATGCCGATTGGAATGCCGTTTTTGACCAGCTGCAAAGTGCGCAGCAGCGGGTTAGCGGCAAAGCGTGTGAATATTTGCTGGTTGCTCATTTCTGGTGAGACAGGTTCGACGTGCGTGACTAATCGTTGCGCGGTGACGGGTAAGGGTTGTGGAGCGACAAAACAAAGCGGCGAGAGCTGCGCGGTCCGATCCATATCATCGGTTTGAGTCGCAACCATACTCGCAAAAAATGGAGCATTGTGCGAATATTCTTCCGAATGATTATTTGCCGATAAGCGCAAAGTTGCCATGGTTTCTTCCCCGTTACTGAAGCAGTGAAGTTCGCAAGTTAACGTGGAGTTGTTACGTCTTCATTACGGTCTTGATACACAAAAATGATTTCCTGTAGCTTAGGCCATCAGATATTTAGGCTGGCTGGCGTGGTAGACTCCGCACCGAAGTTGGCTAGGCAGTCGCCGCGCAGGTTTTTTGCGGGGAGGACAACCCACTCGCGTAAGCGGGGGGTTGCGGAGTAGGCTAATTTGCGCAAGCAAGTTATGCCGAAACCAAAGTGCGGGGAAACCCGGATTTTTCTCTCCGCACGAAAGTGCGGGGAGGAAAGTCCGGGCTCCGCAGAGCAGAATGCCGGTTAATGGCCGGACACCGTGAGGTGATGGAAAGTGCCACAGAAAACGGAACGGAGTGGAGTTTCAGTGCAGGCTAACCTTCGGGTCATACTTGCCGACCACTTGATAGTTTCCTTTTTAGCGTTGAGGGTGTGACCCATAAGGTTATGCCGGAGCTAAAATGATACCGCCGATGGCTGAATATTTTTCCGCGAGGATTTTTATTCGGATCAGGTAAGGGCGAAATGGCGAGGTAAGAGCTCACCGCGCGGGTGGCAACATCCGTGGCAGGGTAAACCCCATTCGGAGCAAGATCAAATAGGCTGACTATGACGCTGCTCGCGTCGTCAGCGGGTAGATCGCTTGAGCGTCAGGCAACGAAACGCCTAGAGGAATGACTGTCCACGACAGAACCCGGCTTATCGGCCAACTTCACCCCCCAATCCCACCATACCGATTACAAACAACTTTAGCTTGTTTGCGTAATTCATTGCTTTTTAAGTCTATTATTCTAACATTACCTTAATCTTCTAACTCCTTGTCTTGTAAAGAAAAACCCAGTTTTTTCGCTTGACCCACGCAAATATTTTCAATATAGTGGGTGTAAGTGGTAAAAAGTGGGTAAAAGTGGAGGTATGAATGTTTCAGGGTGCGGTTCAACTCAATTTAGATAGCAAAGGTCGATTGGCGATACCCGCCAAGCATCGCGACGTGCTGCTTTCCGAGTGCGCCGGCAACTTGGTGTTGACTGCCGATGCGGACGGGTGTTTGTTGGTTTATGCGCAGCCGGAATGGCAACCAATACGCGACAAGTTGCTCAAGCTCTCCGCGTTGAATCCGAAGATACGCGCTTTGCAACGTCTGCTAGTCGGCAATGCCGAAGATGTGTTGATGGATAACGCCGGGCGCGTGCTGATTTCTCCCAACTTGCGTAACTACGCCTTGCTGGACAAGCGCGTGATGCTGGTTGGGCAAGGCAATAAGTTCGAATTGTGGGATGAGGTGAAATGGCAGACGCAACAAGCGGCTTCGTTGTCGTTCATCGGTGGTGACCTGCCGTCCGAACTTGAAGGTTTTTCTTTGTGAGTGAAGCACTGGTTCACACCACGGTGTTGTTGCATGAAGCGGTTGAGGCATTGGCTATCAAACCTGACGGAATATATGTGGATGGAACATTCGGACGCGGTGGGCATAGTGCCAAAATTTTGCAGCAACTGGGCGCGAATGGGAAATTGATCGCACTGGATAAAGATCCGGCTGCCATCAAAGTGGGCGAGCAATGGCGCGATGCGCGTTTCCAAATTGTGCATCGCGGTTTCATGGACTTGGGTGCGGTGCTGGGTGAGTTGGGTGTGGCGAAGGTTGATGGGATTTTGTTGGACTTGGGTGTGTCGTCGCCACAGTTGGATGAGGCGGCGCGGGGTTTTAGTTTTAGATTCGACGCGCCCTTGGATATGCGCATGGATGTGAGTGGCGGGTCAACGGCGGCGCAATGGTTGGCTACGGCGGATGAAAGTCTTTTGACGGAGGTGATACGTGATTACGGCGAAGAACGGTTTGCTAAGCAGATTGCAAGAGCGATTGTTGCTGCGCGCACAATTGCGCCTATCGACACAACGCGGCAACTCGTCGAGTTGGTCAGCCAGACGGTACGCACCCGCGAAGCCGGCCAGAATCCAGCGACTCGCACCTTTCAGGCTATACGGATTTATATCAATCGGGAGCTCGAAGAGCTTGCGCGGGTCTTACCCGAATGCGTCAAGCATTTGAATGACAAGGGGCGATTGGTGGTGATCAGTTTTCATTCTCTGGAAGATCGTATGGTGAAACATTTCATGCGTGATATGGCAGAGGGCGACAAGTTGCCGCGCAATGTGCCTATACGCGCCAGCGAAGTGCCTCTGGGCAGAATTAGTCTGGTGGGAAAAGCGGTGCGTGCCGGAGCGGATGAACTCGCTGTCAATCCGCGTGCGCGGAGTGCGGTGATGCGTGTCGCGGAGCGTAATCATGTTGCTTAATAAACATTTGCTGAACGGCTTGCTGATGGTGATGGTGGTGCTGGTGTCGCTGAGCGTGGTGACTTCGCAGCATCAGGCGCGCAAATCTTTTTTGATGTTGCAACAGGAAAAAGCGCGAGCGCAACAAATGGAAGTGGAGTGGGGTCAACTGCAATTGGAGCAAAGCACTTGGGCGACTCCGGGGCGCATCGAAAAAATCGCGACACAACATTTGCAAATGGTGTTACCCAAGAAC
>JBAVPP010000267.1:0-4855 GCA_049693175.1 Gallionella sp.
ATCCTTTCTAAATTTCAAAATGGGCTCTAGTCTGGTGTGTATTGTTAATACTGAACACGCACCAGTCGCCTCGCCCAGTTCATTTTTTAAGCAATTCATTTAGTCCTTGCCCATGTCCAATATGCCGTCATCCCACTTGGCTTCTAAGGTTTCAAGTCGGGTGCAATGGTGGTGGCTGCTGGCATGTCTTTACTGCCTTTCGGGATTCACTAGTCTAGCCTACGAAGTGCTATGGGCTCGCATGTTGTCCATGCAATTCGGCGTTAGCATATTTGGCGTGGTATTGGCCGTTGCGGCATTCATGTTTGGCTTGGGATTGGGCAGTTTGCAAGGCGGGCGATGGGCGAAATTGTGCAATAAACCGCTGCAAGTTTTTTCGATTCTTGAGGTAATGATTGCAGTCTACGCGCTTTTATTGCCCGGTCTGCTTCATTTCATTAATGGCTGGCTGGATGAGGTCGCAAATCACTTATCGTTGATGCAATGGTATCTGTTGCAAGGCACAGAAGCACTCGGTTTACTGGTGATCCCGGCATTTGCTATGGGAGTGGGCTTTGCGATGGTGCTGCAAAGCATAAGGTGCACGCCATTGTCGTTGGGAAAGCTATACGGTTTGAACACGATGGGCGGCGTGGCTGGAGCATTATTCCCGCTATGGAGTTTACCAACATTGGGTTGGATAAATTCAGTGCAGGTTATCGCGGTGCTGGGTTTGATTATTGGCGGTTTTGCCATGGTTCTAGCGCACTTGAAAAATAGCGATACCCGTAATGAACACGCGGAATCTAGCGTGCAATCGCGTCCCACGCTGTCCGCGCTGTTGCTTTATGCCGGAGTCGGCGGCTTTAGCATCATGCTTGAAATTGGCTGGGTGCGACTTTACGGGATGGTCATGTTGCGCACGGAATATGTGCTTGGCGTGATTTTGGCAGTGTTCCTCTTGGGGGTCGCATTAGGCAGCATCTTTGTGCCGCGCAAACAAAAACAATGGATTGCAATATTCATCCCATTTGTGATTGGCGGTGGTGTGCTGTTTGGTTTATGGTCACTGCCAGCATTGTCGGCATGGGTTGAACAAAGCCAGTTCCAATCATTCTTCGGTGCGATAGGGATGCAAGCACTGGTGTTGGGTCTGTTTACCTTACCTGTTACTTTGGCCTTAGGCGCGTGGCTACCTATCCTTGCGGCACGCTATGCTAACGAGCAGGTGAGCGGTGTTTGGTTGTACGGGGCAAATTGTTTGGGCGGTGGTGTTGGGGCAATCGTCGCGTGTCTGGTATGCATCCCGCTTTTAGGCGGCACTGGCATGGTCGCACTAGCAGGAATTGGAATTGCTGCGCTAGGCTTGGTGTCGGTCAACGCGCGTTGGACTTGGCTTGGATTGGCAGTGATGGTTTTGCTTGCGTGGCCGCTGCGAGTGATGCCTCCCGTACGTGATTTGTTGCCGAAATACGAAAGTAATAGTCGAGATTTATATTTGTACGAAGACGCAATTTCTCTGACCCATGTCGTTCAGCAAAAAGACGGACAACGCATACTATTGAGTGATTTGCAGCGCATGGATGCGTCAAGCGATCCGAGCGCGGTAGAAATACAAAAAGATCAGGCGAGGCTTGCGATGTTGCTGCATCCCGATCCGCATACGGTCTTGTTTCTCGGATTGGGAACGGGGATTTCCATGGCAGGCGCACTGCCTTTTCCGGCTGTGCAACGAAGCGCGGTCGAGCTGTCGCAAGGGGCGATAGTTGCGGCGGGCAAGTGGTTCGTGCCGGTAAACGACAATGTGATGCAGCAAACCAAAATACAGCGAGATGATGCTAGGCATTTCTTGAGTACCACAACAAATAATTACGATGTGATTATCGGCGACTTGTTTCATCCCGATCTGGCCGGCATGGGTTCGTTGTTGTCGGTGCAGCAGTTTCAGCGGGCAAAGGAGCATTTGAATACGAATGGTTTGTTCGTGCAATGGTTAGCACTTAATCAATTCGATATTCAGTCTCTGCAAGTTGTACTGAATAGTTTTCACAAAATATTTCCCAATGCGCAATTATTTATGGACGGTATGCATTTGGCATTGGTCGGCCCCAAAAATGATTTTTCGGGGGCAGACGCTGTATTGAAAAACTTGCGCCGACTGTCCGAACGGGAGCAAATGCAAGCAACGGGCGGTGAGGGTGCATGGACTTGGTTGGGGCGATATTGGGGAACCATTGCAGATCAGGGCGAAGCAATTCAGGATGAATGGATGCCTTATGTGGAATTCAATTTGCCACGGGCGCGTTATGATGGGAACGTGAATTTGGCGGAAATGATGACGTGGTTGTTGCAGCGACATCCGGATGGTGATGCGGCCGTGAAACTGTTGGGTATTCGTGCGGAAGACAGAAGTAATTTCGGGCGTGCATACGTGGCAACAGAATTTTCGGCGCGGGCATGGGTGGCATCTATTCAGGGGGATTCGGCCAAGGCGGGTAAATTGGTATGGCTCGCTTATCAGGCTAACCCGCAAGATCGCTGGATTGCAAACGCCCTAGCTGATAATATGCTGATGACACTGTCGCAAGCGGGACAGCATGGTTTTAATCAGCGAGAAGCGTTGCAAAAAATCTTGGGAGTATATCCCGCGCATGTGGGTGCGTTACGGGCGATTAGGCAACTAGAGCAATCGGCTGGCAACGTGCAAGAAGCAGAGGCATACCGTTCGCGTATACTGGCTGTTTCGCCGTTGGACGGCGAGGCAGCGGCTCAATAGAATCGGTTCAATAGCGTTTCATTAAAGGCATACATGTCCTCCGGCATTAACAAAACACTGTCAAATATTCCAATCAAAGTCATTAGCCATAAGCCTAGCGACTTCCGATGGAAAAGGCGTGCGGTTCAAATCGTCATTCTGATACTTATCGTCCTAGTTCCCGTGTCCGGGTTGTTTCGCATCGACCCTGAAAATGGCGCATTAGTGGTGCTGGGCTGGCAAATTTGGTTTGCCGATTTCTTTTTAATATCGGGTCTGTGGATCATGCTGGCGAGCGCGCTGGTTGGATTGTACTCGGTGGCAGGAACGGTGTTTTGTGGCTGGGCGTGCCCGCAAAACACGCTGGCCGAATGGGCCAATCACATGACCCGAAAAATGTTGGGTAAACGCGCTGAAGTCAGTCTGACAGGTGAAGCACCTAGGGTGGCAGCCGCAAAAAACAAGGCGTTGAATTGGATCGTGCTGGCCGCATCGTTTATAGGTGTTGCGATGGCATTTGCATTGGTTCCTTTATTATATTTTTATCCTCCTGATGTGGTTTGGTCATTTGTTTCTTTCAGGGAAGACGCAAGGCTAGCGGGCTCTTTGTATTGGATTTATTTTGTATGGGTTTTGATTATTCTTTTGGATGTTTCTGTGCTGAGGCATTTTTGGTGCCGATTCTCCTGCGTTTACAAAGTGTGGCAACACTCGTTTAAGACCAAAGAAACATTGCATGTCGTGTACGACAGCGCGCGCTCGGATGAGTGCGGCAAATGCAACTATTGCGTGACAACCTGCTTCATTGATCTTGACCCGCGCAAGACAGAAGTTTTCGATAGTTGTATTAACTGCGGTGATTGCATCGATGCTTGCAATGGATTACAAGCTAAAAAAGGCGGGGTGGGCTTGTTGAAATTCGAGTTGGGACAGCGTGAGTCCATGAAGACACGCACCTTCCGTGATAACTCCATTTCGATATGGGCGCGCTTCAAATGGGCTGCGATGTTCGGCGCGCTGGGTGTTGTTTTGTTTTCATGGGGCATATGGTCATATCAGCCTTATCATATGTCGGTCGGTTATTTGGAATCCGCAGCCAGCAAAATAGGCAGCGAGTATCGTGTGGAAATTTCGAGTAAAAGATATAGGCCAACGGAGTTGAGTGTCGAGGTCGAAGGGTTGCCGCAGGATGATTTTAGCTTAACCGCAACTGACGTTAAATTAACCTCGGTAAGTCGCACTTCGGTGGGGCTGACCATGTCATCAAAATTGAAACGTGGGCTTTACCCTTTTGTGGTGGTGGTTCGTTCGACGGATGGCTGGGTTGGACGTTTTAACGCGCAACATTTTGTTGAATAGGAGTTGATTATGAGCGAGCAACGTGAAAAAGTCGCAGGATTAGAGTCTGACAAATCTCAGTGGGGCGAACTGCGCAAAGATAACTTTGGTTACGCGTCAGACAAAGAGCGGTTGGAAAAGCGCGGCATGGAAGATTGGGAATTAGTAGAAAGAATTCCCGAGTCGCAGCGCAATGTTCCATACTGGTTTATGGCGGTTGTAATCATCGTATTACTCGTGGGTACGGGATTGAGTTTTCCCTTTTGGGGTTTGCGACCCGGTGTGGTCGTGAAGTGGACGGACTGGGTTCAGGATCCGGGGTTCTTGGGATCGCTGGTGTATATTTCGGTGGCTGCCGGTTTCGTATACTACATGGTGCATTTGTATGGCTCAACGGCTGGCGGTAGATTGGACTCCGACAAAAATGCACAGAATGAAACTAACAGCACAAAGCCATAATGAGTTTTGCAATATTGCATGATCGGTTTTCTGGCATGGTGAAATTCAAGGCTATTGTTTTTGCGGGGCTGGTCGTTTTATCTTTCGCAGGTTGCAATAAAACAAATGAAGGTGTGGCTACTCCGCCGCAGCATTGGAAGGATTCTGACATCCGGATTGAGACGCATCCCAATCCGCCTATTGCCGGCATGTCAGAGATCGTTGTGATTGTAACCGGGGCGCATGGCCGCCCAACCCACGATTTAATAATTTCACTGCGCAGCAGTGACTCGATGCCGTGGGTTCAAGCCATTCAAGACGGGCAAATCGGCGTGTACCGCAGAG
>JBAVPP010000268.1:0-2554 GCA_049693175.1 Gallionella sp.
GCCTATGGGCGCACCGACCCGATCGAAAAATATATTCTGTATGCCATACAACGTTTTCCATAGCGTAACTTCAGCCTGTACAGCAGCGGCGGTCTTGGCTCCATAATTGGTATCGACGTAACCCAACAGCGTGTGTCCATTGGCTGTGGCACTCGTAAATTCTGCCTGCCAAGCAGAATCAGGCACTGGAGTTGCTCCGACGGGGAATACCCCAGGACCTGTTTGCACATTGACAATCAAGTTATGCGAGGGAGTGTGCGCGGGCAAAATTTGCGCCCACAATGAAGTATTATAAAAATAGGCGGGAATGAGTAACGGTGTTTTTTTGACGGACAGCACGGTTGAATTTGTCCCGCCGCCACCTCCACCGCAGCCAGTTAGGCTTGCCAACGCGAGTCCTCCCAAGGTGTTTAGAAATGTGCGACGGCTCTGTGCATGGGTCATTTTTCTATATACTTTCGTAAAAGTGCGGCGAAGATAGAATTAAAACAGTGAATTGATTATCCGTGACGTGCGGTGAAAATAGGCGGCCGCTTATCTGTAAAAATATGCCGCTAATTATAATTCATTGCAGCACAGACTTAATTGTTCCGTTGGCCTAAAAAAATTCAATTATGTGTTGCGATGGGTAAGAATCTCCGCCGCTGGGTTTTGCATAAAAAATCTTGTTTGCCACAGTTCCTACTGCTATTGTTGATGGAACACGGCTAAAATCGGTATGACTCGCCAGAATTATTTTGGTGTTATTTACAAGGGCAGTTTTCACTATGAAAAAAATCACCAAAGCTGTTTTTGGCTACGACCGCCCGTCGATAGCGACAGGCTTAACCTGCGCTTTGCGCACGTTAGTCTGGACCGAAAACAGTTTGGTTAATTTTTGGGAAATTTTATGAAGAAGATAACCAAAGCTGTTCTTCCAGTCGCCGGTATGGGCAGTCGTTTTTTACCTGCGACCAAGGCGACGGCCAAAGAAATGTTGCCGGTGGTGGACAAGCCGCTCATCCAATATGCGGTCGAGGAAGCGGTGGCGGCGGGTATCACTGACATGGTTTTTATCACAGGACGCAACAAGCGCGCCATCGAAGATCATTTCGACAAAGCCTATGAATTGGAAGCCACGCTGGCCGCGCAAGGTAAGTTGGAATTATTGCGTGTGGTGCAATCCGTTGTGCCCAAACATGTGAACTGCATTTATATTCGTCAGGCAGAGCCGTTGGGCTTGGGACACGCGGTGTTGTGCGCGCAACCCGTTTTGCAAGACGAGCCGTTCGCGGTGATTTTGGCGGATGATTTGTGCGATGGTGAGCCGCCTATTGTTAAGCAAATGGTGGATGTTTTTTACCAACACCAATGTTCGATACTCGGCGTGCAAGAAGTGCCGCGCGCGCAGACCCGCCAATACGGAATCGTGAGCAGCACGCCACTGGCGGATGATTTGGATGCGGTACATGGCATTGTTGAAAAACCCAAGCCTGAGCTTGCACCTTCGACGTTGGCGGTGATAGGACGCTATATTTTGACTCCGCGAATTTTCCATCATTTGCAAAACGTGCAAGCGGGCGCGGGTGGTGAGATTCAATTGACCGATGGTATTGCCGCGCTGATTGCCGAAGAAAAAATGTTGGCTTATCGCTTCAAAGGCTCACGCTATGATTGCGGTTCCAAAATAGGTTATTTGCAAGCCACGGTGGCATTGGGTTTAAAGCATCCAGAAGTGCGTGACGAGTTCGCCGCGTATTTGCACAGTCTCAAATAATCCATGAGTATCACAGCCGAACACGCACGCGAGATTTTGCAGGATGCGGAGTTGTTGTATTCCGCAGAGCAGGTGCAAGTCGCGTTGCAACATGTCGCGGCACATATCAATGCGGCGATGCATGATCAGCATCCGCTGGTGTTGGCGGTGATGGGCGGCGCGGTGATATTCAGCGGACAGTTATTGCCGCTATTGGATTTTCCCCTGGACTTTGATTATGTGCATGTGTCGCGTTACGGCGATGCACGGCACGGCGGCGCGATGAAATGGAAAGTCGAGCCGGGCGAACATGTGCGCGGTCGGGTGGTGTTATTGTTGGACGATATACTCGATGAAGGTCATACCTTAAAGGCATTGCATCAGCGTGTGATGGCACTCGGCGCGGCGCGATGTTTGAGTGCGGTTTTTGCCGACAAACAACACGGCAAAGCCAAACCCATACACGCGGATTTTGTTGGATTGGAAATACCGAATCGTTTCGTGTTTGGCTATGGTATGGATATACAAGGCGCGTGGCGAAATTTGTCCGCGATTTATGCAATTAAGGAATAGGATTTTGGAATTGGGATTTAGGATTTAGTTAAATGCGGTGCATCGTTTTCCCCAATCCCAAATCCAAACTAGGAGTTTCACATGTTAGCAATCATAGGCGGTCGCGGTCTGTCGCAATTGGCCAATCTTAAAATAACGCACCGTCAAGTGATGCGCACGCCTTATGGCGAGCCTTCCGGCGCGTTTTTGTTCGGCACGATAGATAAACACGAAGTGATTTTTTTGGCACGCCACGGATATGGCCAT
>JBAVPP010000269.1:0-5601 GCA_049693175.1 Gallionella sp.
GCGCGTATTCTGTGGATATTTTTGCTTCCAGACCGTGTGGACGGATGTATTTACTTGGATAGAAGAAAAAATCGAGGGCAACCCCACGCAACGGCGCAAACTGGACAGTGCTCCTTTGAGTATAGAAAAGCTCAGGCTGAAGCTGTTCAAACATTCGATTTGGTTGGTAATCGCTGTGTTGACCGGCATCAGTTTTTCAATCTGGTTCGTCGACGCGTTCGACTATTGGCATAATTTATTGACGCTGCATTTGCCGATGGTGGGGTGGATTACGCTAGCTATGTTTGTGGCAGGAACTTATATTCTGGCGGGGTTGTTGCGTGAGCAGGCGTGTTTCTGGTTGTGTCCTTATGCCCGCATTCAGGGGGTGATGACAGATAGTCAAACTATTTTGCCCACCTATGATGTGAAGCGCGGTGAACCGCGCGGCAAAATGCAGCGCGGCGCGGAAACAAGTGCGACGACAAAAGGCGACTGCATCGACTGTTTCCAATGTGTGCAAGTGTGTCCCACCGGTGTGGACATCCGCGAAGGGCAACAACTGGGTTGCATCACTTGCGGGCTATGTCTGGACGCGTGTGATTCCGTCATGGACAAGATTAAACGCCCGCGTGGATTGATACGTTATGCCTCGCTGGATGAGATTAACGGCAAGCCCGCGAAAAAACTTTACCAGCATCCGCGCACTTTGGTTTATATCGGTATCATTCTTTTCGCGCTGGGCGGTATCATATTTGGTCTGACCCATTTGGGCGCGATGACTCTTAGAGTTATTCCAGAACGCCAGCCTTTGTTCGTCAGCATGAGTGATGGTTCTATCCAGAACAAATACGAATTCAAGGTGCTGAATAAAACCGATAAAGATTTATACGTTAAAGTGATGGCGGAGGGTGGCGTGGAGGGGCAGGTGATTATTGGTGCGGAACAACCGTTGTTGACGCATCATGGTCGCGGTACATCGTTTACCATCTTCGTCAAAGCACCGGGTGCAAGCATCAAACAGGAAGTGACACCGATTGAGTTTCGTATACAAAGCACGGAAGATCCCAGCGTCGCGGCGGAATACGAATCCAAATTTAACGGACCCAAACCATGAGCGAAATTAGCAAGGCGCAAGGAGTAATTTCTCAAGCGAATAAAAAAAGTTGGCGCAATCCTTGGTTCATCGGAATCATCGCGGTGGTTGTTACCGCTTTGTTGGTCAACAGTATGCTGTTCTGGTACGCATACCATAACAAATCCACTTTGGTCGACCACGAATACAGCACCAAAGATCGCAAGTCGGATACTGAAACCATCGATGACATACAAGCTCATAACGCACTCGCCTGGAAAACCACAATCAAACTACCCAAAACCGTGGTGTTGAATGTGCCTGCCGCGTATGAGATCGACGTGACCGACAAACAGGGTGTGCCGGTTACGGGTGAGATGGAAGTGGTGGCGTATCGTCCTTCCGATGCCGAGAAAGATTTTGTGACGAACTTCAAAGAAATTTCCAGCGGAAGCTATCAGGGATACATCAGTTTTCCATTGAAAGGTTATTGGGAATTGCGTATACGTGTTAAACGCGACAAAGAGATTTTTGAAACTGAAAGCGGTAAATTTTCCGTGATGCAGCCCCAATAAATATCACCTCATATTGATGAGTCAGCCTCACCTGCATTCCTCCTGTTTTCATTGCGGTTTGCCCATTGCGGATGGAGCAGACTATCACGCGCAACTGGCGGGCGAGGCGAGGGATTTTTGTTGTTTCGGTTGCCAGTCTGTTTGTGCCGCGATTTTTGATGCGGGGCTGCAAGGTTATTATCAGCGCACCCCCGAAGGTGTTTTGCTCGCGCCGCCACCCGAACCGCCCAAAGACATCGAAATCTACGACCTTGACGAAGTGCAACAGGAATTTATTACCTGTTCGGGCGATGTGCGCGACATCCATCTGCTGGTTGAGGGCATACATTGCGCGGCTTGCGTGTGGTTGATTGAACGCGCGCTGCAACGGCAGCCGGGCGTGGAAACGGCGAACGTAAATTTTGCCGCGCGGCGCGTGCATTTGCGTTGGGACAGCAGTCGCAACCAACTTTCCAACCTGATACGCGCGCTTGCCAAAATCGGCTATTCCGCCGTGCCATATGATCAGGAAAATGCGGAAGGCGTAATCAAAAAAAACAATCGCCGCATGTTGTTCCGTCTTTTTTTCGCCGGCTTTGCGATGATGAATCTCATCTGGATTTCCATCGCTTTATATAGCGGCGCAAACAAAGACGAATTCCGCGATTTTTTCCACTGGATGGGTTTTGCCTTAGCCACGCCGACTTTGTTGTACGCGGGTTATCCATTTTATCGCGGCGCACTGGGCGGCTTGCGCGCCGGACGGTTGACGATGGATTTGCCTATCGCCATCGGTCTGAGCGTGACCTATGCTTATTCGACTTACATCACGGTGACGGCGAGCAAATTGGGCGAGGTATATTTTGATACCGTCACCAATCTTATATTTGTGATTCTGATCGGCCGCTATTTGGAAGGCATGTTCCGTCACCAGGCATTGTCCGCGACCAAACGATTGATGGAATTGCAACCGCGTGTGGCGACCGTGATGCAAAATGGCGCGGAAAAAATACTGCCGATACGCGGTGTGCAACCCGGTGATCAAGTGCTTATCAAGCCGGGTTACAAAGTGCCGGTGGACGGCATTGTGCTGGAAGGTCGCAGCGCGGTTGACGAGGCTATGTTGAGCGGCGAATCTGCACCGGTGAGTAAAACGGTCGGCGCGAAAGTCTCGGCCGGAACGGTGAATACCAATGGCGCGTTGCTGGTGAAAGTGAGCTCCACTTTGCAAAATACCACGCTGTCAAAAATCATCCGTTTGGTCGAAGAGGCGCAAACTTCCAAAGCACCGATACAACGCCTAGCGGACAGCGTTGTGCCCTGGTTTGTGCTGGTGACACTGGTGTGTGCGACGTTCACATTTTTGATTTGGAACACGCAAAATTTTGAACTCGCGCTGATGGCGGCGACTTCGGTGCTGATTATCACTTGTCCTTGCGCGCTGGGTATGGCGACACCCATGTCGGTCGCGGTGGCATCCGGTTTGGGCGCGAAACACGGCATACTGGTGAAGAACGGTTTGGTGCTGGAAACCTTGTCCAAGGTGACGCATTTCGTGTTTGATAAGACCGGCACACTGACCGAAGGCAAGATGAGCATCGCGCACATTCGCACATTGTCTGGTATGGACGAACATGATGTTTTGCGCGGCGCGGCGGCGGTGGAACGCTATAGCGAACACAGCATCGCCAAGTCCATTGTCGCGGAAGCACGAGCGCGTAAACTGAATTTTGGAGAGTTGGCGGCGCAAGAATTTCAGGCTACTTCCGGGCTGGGTGTGCGCGCGAAAATAGATGAAAAAAATGTGTTGTTGGGAAATTTGGATTGGTTGCAGCGTAACGGCATCGTTCCGGATAAAAGTCTGCTGGCGCAAACGGATGCGTGGGAAGCACAGGCGATGAGCTGTGTGCATTATGCCTTCAATGCCAAGCATGTGGCGGTGTTCGCGATGGCGGACAAGCTGCGCGGCGATGCGGAAAAATTAGTGCGCGAACTGCGCGCGGCGGGTATCCACATGACTTTGTTGAGCGGTGATCGCCAAGCGGTTGCCGATGCGATTGCACTACAGTTGGGCGGTATGGAGGTCATCGCCGAAGTCTTGCCGCAGGACAAAGACCAGGTGATACAGCAGTTGCAAAAGCGCGGCGAAATCGTCGCGATGGTGGGTGACGGCATTAATGACGCGCCCGCTTTGATACGCGCCGACGTGGGCATCGCACTGGGTTCGGGTACCGATGTGTCGGTGGAAAGTGCCGACATCGTGCTGATGCACAACGAGCTCGATAAGGTGCGTTTGGCGACGCTGTTATCGCGCCGCACTTTGCTCACCATCAAACAAAACATCGGACTGTCTTTTGTCTATAACGCTATCATGGTGCCGCTCGCAATGATGGCAAAAGTCGATCCGCTGGTGGCGGCAATCACCATGCCGATTAGTTCTTTGGTGGTAATCGGCAACGCGGCACGCATACGCGGTTTGTTCAAGAATGAAAAAAACTAGGGGAACAGTATGGACGTGATTTACAGTTTGATTCCCGGCATGATGCTGTTCGGTCTGATATTTTTTGCGGTGCTGATTTGGGCGGTGAAAAAAGGCCAGTATGAAGACATGGAAGGCAATGCCAGCCGCATTTTGCAGGATGACGACGATGACATGATGCATGCCCAAACACCGCCCGCTGAAGTGCAAAAAAGCGACGTGAAAAAAACTATTTGATGAGTTCGCCGTTTGCCAGGAGCGGCTGTGTCAGCTTGCCAAAATCCTTGGGTGAAATGTATTGCAGCAATGGTTTTTCGCGGCCGCCCAACGCAATATCCAAACCTTGTTGCGGATATAACCAGTGTATCGCACCGCTGGATTTTTCTTTGACGCGCAACGCCGGTTCGCCGAAACGCTTGGCAAAAATCGCATCGTCCAAACGCGTGAACGGCATATAAGTCAGGCTGGTGATGGGCAGGGTGAATACGCTCGCGGCATCATCGGCGGTCAGCGTAATTTCTTTTTTACCGTCACCGGTGGCATTCATGCGCAAGCCGCGATCCAGCATACCGGGCAGCTCGGCATCGGGCACGGCAAGCGTCAGCACAATGCGGGAACGCAGTCCCGCCAGCGTCACATCCTCAAAAAAAACTTCCACAACCAATTGACCGCTGGGTGATTTGAATAAAATCGGTTTGGCGGCTTCTTTGAAATGTTGCTCGGCTTCTTTGGTGTTCGTCTGCCCCAGCGTGACACCAAAAATGCGGCTAGTGTCGGTGCTCGGATGTTCGATATGCCAAGGCAGGTCGGTGGTGTCGGTCGGGTTATTGTCGCCCTTAAAAAAGGCCACGGCCAGTATCGATACGGCGATGATAGCCGTGACCCAATAAATTTTTCGTTCCATCATTATTTTTTAGTCAGAGTGGGAAGTGGAGGTTAATGGGTTTGAATCGTGCTTGCCGGGTAGTCTGCCGGTGCGCGCCAGATGCACCGCTTCGTTGCCCATGATGATTAAAATCAGCAAGGCAATCATAAAGGGCAACAACCCGACTCCGCCTATCAGTGCGATGGTGGGTATTTTTGCCCAGCCTAACAATTTAGACAGCCATAAGCCGCCGATACAGATGAAGCAAGAGATGCCCAATAGCAGCATGAACAGGTGATTGCGCCGCGCGCCTATTTGCCAATGTGCTTTGACGAATGCTGTCTCGTTGCCGGCAGCGATTTGTTTCGATTTAATTTGTATATAAACGATAATGGAAAACGAGAGTATAGGCACGACCGCAGGCAGCAAAGGAAACGAGCCGATCACGGCGATGGTCGCGACGAATAAAAAGATGTGATTAAAAATCAGATTGATTAAAAAAATCTCATGCGGCCATTTTGCGCGCCGGGCTTCTTCCGGGGATATGCTGAATTGCGGATGCACATTTTCTCCTAATACCTGCGCAGATTTTGGCCGAATGGAATGCGGGTCAATGCCTTGTCGCGAGTGTGTGTATTTAACCACAGAG
>JBAVPP010000270.1:0-3160 GCA_049693175.1 Gallionella sp.
GTCGATGATAAAACAGCATTCGATAATCTTGCCGCCCATTTTTTCTATCAGTGTGCAAGCCGCTTGTGCTGTGCCGCCAGTTGCAATCAGATCATCCACCAACAACACTTTTTCGCCCTTATTTATCGCGTCCGTGTGTATCTCGATGCGGTCACTGCCGTATTCCAAATCATAGTCGTGACCGATAACCTCGGCGGGCAGTTTGCCTTTTTTTCGTATGGGTACAAAGCCGATTTCCAGCGCGTAAGCCAGCGGCGCGCCAAGAATAAATCCGCGCGATTCTATGCCCGCTATTTTGTCTATTTTTACGTCTTTGTAGCGCGTCACCAACTCATCAACGGTGGCGCGAAAACCCACCGGATCTTTGAGTAAAGTGGTGATGTCACGAAACTGTATACCCGGTTTCGGATAATGTGGCACGGTGCGGATTTTAGTTTTAATGGGCATGATGTTTCCTTATTAAATTTCACAAAAACCATCGTTCACAGCGGCGACAACAACACGCTTTCGCGCAATTTTTTGAGTTGATCGCGGAAGCCCGCCGCCTTTTCAAACTCCAGATTTTTCGCGGCTTGCAGCATATCTTTTTCCAATCGCGTGACTTCTTTGGAAATATCTTTCGCGCTCATCGCCAGATATTTCGCCTGCATCTGCGCCGCTTTGAGTTGCGTGCGTTCATCGTCAATCTGGTACACGCCGTCGATAATATCTTTGATGCGTTTTTGCACGCCGATGGGCGTGATGTTGTGCGCCAAATTATGCGCGACTTGTTTGGTGCGGCGGCGATCGGTTTCGCCTATGGCTTTGCGCATCGACTCTGTGATGCGATCGGCATATAACATTGCCTTGCCGTTTAAGTGCCGCGCGGCGCGGCCTATGGTCTGAATCAGCGAACGCTCAGAACGCAAAAAGCCTTCTTTATCGGCATCCAAAATCGCCACCAGCGACACTTCGGGGATGTCCAATCCTTCGCGCAACAAGTTGATGCCGATCAGCACATCGAACACACCGAGACGCAAATCGCGGATGATTTCCACGCGCTCGACGGTCTCAATATCCGAATGCAAATAGCGCACTTTCACGCCGTGTTCGGACAAATAATCGGTCAAATCTTCCGACATGCGTTTGGTCAAAGTCGTCACCAGCACACGCTCGCCCGCCTTGATGCGCAAAGTGATTTCGGACATCAGATCATCCACCTGATTGATCGCCGGACGCACTTCGATGACCGGATCGACCAGGCCAGTCGGACGCACCACTTGCTCGACCACTTGCCCGGCGTGTTCGGCCTCATACACGGCAGGAGTGGCGGAAATAAACACGCTTTGGCGCATCACTTTTTCAAACTCGTCGAAACGCAACGGACGATTATCCATCGCCGACGGCAGACGGAATCCGTAGTTGACCATATTTTCTTTACGCGCCCGATCGCCTTTGTACATCGCGCCGATTTGCGGAATCATCACATGACTTTCATCCAAAAACATCAGCGCGTTGGGTGGTAAATAATCCAACAAAGTAGGCGGCGGCGCACCTGCCGGACGACCGGAAAGATGGCGCGAATAATTCTCGATACCTTTGGTAAAACCAATCTCCGCCAGCATTTCCAAATCGTGCCGCGTGCGTTGCTCGATGCGCTGCGCCTCGACCAATTTATTCTCGCGCTGATAAAACGCGATGCGTTCGGCGAGCTCAACTTTAATGGTTTCGATTGCGGCTAAAACCGTGCTGCGCGGCGTGACGTAATGGCTGGATGGATAAACGGTATAACGCGGCACTTTTTGCAAAATGTGTCCGGTCAGCGGGTCGAACAGCGACAGCGTTTCCACCTCATCGTCGAACAGCGTGATGCGCAATGCCAGCTCGTTACTTTCCGCCGGAAACACGTCGATGACATCGCCGCGCACACGAAATTTCCCGCGCGAAAAGTCGATGTCATTACGCTCATATTGCATGTCGATAAGCCGCTTAATCACATCGCGCTGATGCATTTTTTCGTTATGGCGCAAATGCAAAATCATGCCGTGATAATCAACCGGATCGCCGATACCGTAAATCGCTGAAACAGTGGCGACAATGATGCAATCCTCGCGCTCCAGCATCGCCTTGGTCGCCGACAGCCGCATTTGCTCGATCTGCTCGTTGATGCTGGAGTCTTTTTCGATAAACACATCGCGCGACGGCACATAGGCTTCGGGCTGATAGTAGTCGTAATACGAAACAAAATATTCGACCGCATTCTCAGGAAAAAACTCGCGCATCTCGGCATACAACTGCGCGGCTAAGGTTTTATTCGGAGCCATCACCATCGCCGGGCGACCAGTCTGCGCGATGACATTCGCCATGGTAAAAGTCTTGCCCGAACCGGTCACGCCCAACAAGGTCTGGAACGACAGCCCATCGTTGATGCCTTCCACCAACTGCGCAATCGCCGTCGGCTGATCGCCCGCCGGTTCAAACGGCTGGTGCAAACGATACGGACTATTCGGAAAAGTTTTGATATTCATAGGCGCGGCATTGTACGGGGAATGCGGCGATTGCTAAACCACAATGCCAACAGGTTAAGGCGAAGTTTCTTCGTCATTTTTTCTGGGGTAATTTCTTACTGGTTGGCGGCAAATAATTTTCACCGCTCACCACTTTTTTACCCGTCTTACTTTCTAATTCTTGACGCGCTTTTTTGGCGATGCCTCCGCCAGTTTTGGCTGCGGATTTATTTTCACTCATTCCAACAGCGTCCACACTTTCAGCGATTTGGCGCGTGGATAATTCCGCTAGTGCGGTGAAAATTAGCTCGGCTTCACTCATGTGGTCGCGCAAATTTTGCGTCTGCAAACCTTTCATATTTTTGTGCGTTTTAACATCGACCTCCGCCCATTCCTGATGAATGATGTTGGTGAGAATCGCGTACTCTTCGCCCGCTTTAATGTCGTGTTCTTTCCAATAATCCGTGAGCTTGTTGCGTGTCTCCTGTCCGGTCATGCGCTGCTGTATCCACTTGTCGCTGCGTCCGTGCTGTTGCCAAGTTGCACGCGCTCTATCCAAAGAACGCGCCGGATCAGCCAGCTCTTGCATACGCTCATAACCCACCTTCGCCAACCACATTTTAATCGGCTCGGCTTTGGGACTAGGCACGGACTGCACTAGGCGCAGCAAAGTC
>JBAVPP010000271.1:0-1590 GCA_049693175.1 Gallionella sp.
GTGGTGGCTATTGCCGTGGGGTGATGCGCGAAGTCGTCATAAACAGTCATACCGTTTATCGTTCCCTTCACTTCCATGCGGCGTTTCACGTTTTTGAATTCAGCGAGTGCGGCCAGACCTTGTGCAATCGGCACACCAACATGGCGAGCCGCCGCCAATGCCGCCAACGCGTTCATTCGATTGTGTTCGCCCATCAAATCCCATTGCAGCGTGCCTTGCGCCACACCGTTCAAACTTACTTGATTGTTGTTGGCGATAGTCCAACCGTTGTCGCTAACTCCCTCGCCCTTTGGGAGAGGGTTGGGGAGAGGGAGACCGAAGGTCTCCACGGATGACCAACAGCCACGTTTTAACACGCGTTGCAGCGATTCTTCGCGCCCGTTGCATACCACCAGCCCATTGCCCGGCACGGTGCGCACCAGATTATGAAACTGCGTTTCGATGGCGTTTAGGTCAGCGAAAATATCGGCGTGATCAAATTCCAGATTATTTAGAATCGCGGTGCGCGGATGGTAATGCACGAACTTGGAACGCTTGTCGAAAAATGCCGTGTCGTATTCATCCGCTTCGATGACAAAAAAAGATGACTCGGTGATGCGCGCCGAGATGCCGAAATTTTCCGGCACACCGCCGATGAGAAAACCGGGATTCAATCCTGCGTATTCGAGTATCCACGCCAGCATCGAGGTGGTGGTAGTTTTGCCATGTGTACCCGCCACGCCCAACACCCACTTGTCGCGCAGCAAAGTGTCAGACAACCATTGCGGACCGGAGGCATAAGGCAAGTTGCGATTGAGAATTTCCTCCATCAACGGATTGCCGCGCGTCACCACATTGCCGATGACATACACGTCCGCATTTAGCGCGAGTTGTTCCACGCCAAAGCCTTCGATGAGTGCTATGCCCTGCGCCTCAAGCTGCGTACTCATGGGCGGATAAACATTCGCGTCACAACCCGTGACGCGATAACCGGCCTGCTTGGCAATCGCCGCGATGCCGCCCATGAACGTGCCGCAAATGCCGAGGATGTGGATGTGTTTGCTCATAAAAATGTACCGCCAAAATTTGGAATCGTCATTCCCGCGCAGGCGGGAATCCAGTTAATCAACAGAACCCCGCGTAGCGGACAAAGACAAGGTTTTGCTTGCTACGCAAATTTTTTAATCTGCTAGATTCCCGCCTGCGCGGGAATGACGACTAAGTTCTAAAAATAAAATATACCGCGCCCATCATACACAGCGCGGCGTACAGATAATCCCACTTCAGCGGCTGGTTCATATACAACACCGCGAACGGCACGAACACCAGCAGCGTGATGACTTCTTGCAGTATCTTCAACTGCCCCAAATCCATCGCGGTGTAGCCGATGCGGTTCGCCGGGACTTGCAACAGATACTCGAACAGCGCGATGCCCCAACTTACCAATGCCGCCACATACCAAGGCGAAGTCGCGAAGTTTTTCAGATGCCCATACCAAGCGAACGTCATAAATAAATTACTCACGGCGAGCATCAATGCCGTGAGCAAAATGGGGTTGGCGATTAGGTTCATTCGAATAATCAATCAGCAAAAAACTGTGTCATTCCCGCG
>JBAVPP010000272.1:0-2118 GCA_049693175.1 Gallionella sp.
GCGCAATGACCGTTCACAAAATTAAAAATGGTGTAGTTGTATTGCTTGATGCACTCGGCGTATCTCAGTTTGATCTTGAGGCGTGTGTAGATTTCTTAGATAAGCGCGAAGAGATTCTTGAGTATGCTGAAAACCACTATCTATTAAATACAAAAGGCGCACTTCTAAACTTTAGTCTAAAGCCAATTATTACCGCGACCTTTGGCGATACATTGCTTTTTGCTTGGGATTTTGATGGAGATAAAGCGGCGAGCAAGCCTGTTGCAATAAAGTTTTTGGCAGCGTGGCTTGCGCACATCCTATCAGAGGGAATCCGCCGAAAAATATATTACCGTGGTGCAATGTCGAGTGGTGAACTTCTGGTAGACACTGAGAGTAATACTGTAATTGGTTCTGCTGTAGTTGATGCAAGCAATTGGTATGAACAAGCAGACTGGATTGGCGTAATTGCAACTCCATCATGTGGCATTGGCATAGAATATTTCGAGTCGGTTAAAGTTAGTGCTAGCGAGAACAATCAAGGAGAGGCGGAAAAAAAGTATCATGCTGCGTGCATCAATCTTTGTAGTGATTCGCTATCGAGCAGTATGTTGGAAGATACATATTCAAGTTACTTGCGCAGATGCAGTGTTCCACTGAAAGGTGATAAGGCTCTTGATATGTGGGTTGTTGCTTGGCCGAGTCTATTTGATGGAGATAAAAATGCAATGCTTGGAGCTGTTGTTCCCCTATCCAAATTGTGGCCTAAAGGAGTCGAGACAAAATATGAAAATACAATTAAATTCTTTGATGACGTTTGTGCAGTTAAATGAAATGTCGTATTCGATAAGATTTGAGCGAGACCCGAAACAGTGGACGGGCAAGTCTGGGAATTATGCAGCATCTTTAAAAGTTTTTGCATAAAAGTTGTTGGCATATTCGGCGGGTGAGTTGTTGTCGATCTTGGCATGTCGCCTGATGCGATTATAAAAAACCTCGATATATTCAAACACGACACGTCGAGCCTGTTCACGCGTAGCAAAATGGTAGTGATGCAGGCTTTCATTTTTCAATGTGCCGAAGAAACTTTCCATCGGTGCGTTATCCCAACAATCCCCTTTGCGACTCATTGAGGTTTGCATCTTGTAGCTCTTTTGCAAGTCTCGATAGGCCTTACTGCAATACTGGCTGCCACGGTCTGAATGATGCAGTAACCCAGCAGCAGGTTTCTTTCGCCAATACGCGGCACGCAAAGCATCCAGCACCAGTTGCTTGGTCATTTGTTTGTCCATCGCCCAACCCACAATTTCACAGCTATATAAATCTTTGATGGCGGCTAGAAACAACCAGCCCTCATCGGTATGGATGTACGTGATGTCGGCCACCCAAACCTGATTGGGGCGACTTGGATTAAATTGGCGGTTGAGTAAATTATCGGCAATGGGTAATTTATGCTTTGAGTCTGTGGTGACTCTGAATTTCTTTTTGTGGATGCAGCGAATGCCATGCAGTCGGCGTAATCGTTTGATGCGGTTGAGTCCTACCGAAAGCCCTTGGCTGGCGAGCTCGGTTTGAATCTTCTTCGGCCCATAAATACCGCGACCCCGTTCATGTGCCGCCTTGATTGCGGTGACTAAACGTAAATCTTCTAGCTTTCGGGGAGCGGTGACTTTGCCCGTGCTCCATGCTTGATAGCCGCTTTTGGCAACGTTCAGTAAATCGCACAGCTTGGATACAGGGTGTTGGTGACGGAGTGTATCAATCATGGCGTATCTCACTTCGACTCCCTCGCGAAGAACGCCGTCGCTTTTTTTAAGATGTCGCGCTCCATCTTGGCAATCGCAAGCTCACGTTCAAGCTCGCGTATGCGGCGTTGCTCTGCCGACAGTTTGTCTGCACCCAGACTAGATTTGAGTTCGCCCTTTGCTTGTAAATCTATCCAGGTCTTGAGCGACTTGGTCGTGACATCTAATCGCTTGCTGGCTTCAGATAATTTCAACCCTTGCTCGGTGACGAGCTTGATCGCTTCACGTTTAAATTCTTCGGTAAATGTCCTACGTGGTATTCGTTTCATGGTTACTCCGTTCAAGTTGATAAATTAGCATCAACTTGCCCGTCCACAAAATCAGGCCTCACTCA
>JBAVPP010000273.1:0-1563 GCA_049693175.1 Gallionella sp.
TAAATGCCTGGCGGTTGTTGCGGCAGCCTCAATCTCCGTGGATGCAATCAGTTTGCCCGGTATGCAATTCCAAGAGTAAACATCATGGGGGCGATAAGACGCGAACTTTTCGCGCTCACTTTCCAGAAAAGTCGTTGGTTTGACTGGCGCATCTTCCTCGCTTTGTGCCGGCAACGTGGCGGCATGGACAGGCGCGATTTGCGCGCAGATTAAGGCGAATAAAATCAGCGGAAAAAGTATTTTTTTCATGGTCTGGCTTCGTGAGGTAATCATTGCCGTCGCCGCCTGCGATTCATCAGCAAAGGCACGATGCCGATAGCCAGACCGCCGAGTCCGACGATATTCGTGGTGAGATCGAAAGTGGGTATGCTGTAAGCGGCGATATAAAACAAAAACGTGGCACTCAAGCTTGGCCAGACCACCAGAAATATCAAGTTATAGGCGGAATGAAAAGCCTGCTTGCGAAAATGCCAAGCACAGGCGAATCCAGCCAAACCATAATAAAACGCGACTTGAAAACCGATGGCGTTGATCGAATCTTTGATGATGAGATTGATGGTGGGAAAAAACGAAGAGAGAAATAAAAACAGCAAACCCAGAAAAGCGATCACGCCAGTGGCGACCCACGGAGTCTGCCAAGTCTTGTGCAATATGGCATAGCGCGGATGCAGCGCACCGTCCCGGCTCTTGGCATACAGCGTGCGTGTGAATTGCAAAATGGATGTTTCCAGCGTGCCGATTGAACTTAACATGACTGCAATCACCGCGAGATAGCTCCACGGTTGGGGCAATAATTTGGCGGCGACAGCGAACACAATATTGGTATTTGATTGCTCGATTTCGCTATCGCTTAACACCAGCAGCGTGACCGCAGAAAACGACAAAAATAACAACAACACAATGACCATCGCCCATAATGCGCCACGACCCGGCGCATGGCCGGCATCTTTGGTTTCTTCATTGAGATTGATGGTCACATCCCAACCCCAAAAATAAAACAAGGCGATGAGTGCGCCCGTTGAAAATAATTGCGGTGTGAATTCGGCTGCGGAAAACCAGCGCAACGAAAACGCATGTGCCGGTGTCGCGCCGAATTTAATGATGGCCAGCACGATGATCAACACCAGCACAATGACCTCAACCGCTGTCATCACAATCTGCGTATAACTGGTGGGTTTGATACCTTTGACTATAATCGCGCTCACCGCGAGTAGCCATCCGGCGGCGACCAGCGTGACCACCGACGGCGTGTTGGCGAACTCCGGTTTGAATATCAATAGTGTGGCAGTGGCAGCTGGTATGGTGGCGGACACCATGAACACCGATGAGGCGACCAGCAACGCCCATCCGGCGAAAAACCCCAGCACCGGATTGAAAATGTTACCAACCCATGCGTAAGATGCACCGGCATTGGGGTTGAGATGATTGAGATGCAAATAGGCAAAAGTCACGCCGAACATAATCAGTCCGCAATACAGCAGGCTCGCCGGAGTCAATGTGCCTACTGCCGCCGCCAGCGTTGCCGTGGTCGCCGCGATGCTAAAAGCGGGCGCGGTTCCCGCC
>JBAVPP010000274.1:0-1811 GCA_049693175.1 Gallionella sp.
CCGCAATCCTTGTCGGTGCTGGTTTTGGGCAAAATGATTGCGCATTGGTTGGTGTCGGGTTTGCCGCTGGTGTTGATGGCTCCGGTATTGGGCTTGCAATTTGATATGTCCTCGCAAGCCCTGCTGGTGTTGATGTTCGGGTTGTTGTTGGGCACGCCGATTTTGAGTATGTTGGGCGCAATCGGCGCGGCGTTGACGCTGGGATTGCGCGGCGGTGGCGTGTTATTGTCCTTGTTAGTTTTACCGTTATGCATCCCGGTTTTGATTTTTGGCACGGGCGCGGTCGAGGCGGTTGCTAGCGGGCTGAGTGTGGTGTCGAATCTGTCGCTGGTGGGTGCGCTGTTGATGTTGTGTTTGGTGTTCACCCCTTGGGTGACTGCGCAAGCGTTGCGCATTTCTATGGAGTAAACGTGGCGATTAATTGGTTCAAATATTCAGCACCCAGCACTTTTTACGGATTGGCGGGCAAGCTGATTCCGTTTTTTGCCATTCCGGCGGCGGTGTTGTTTGTCATCGGTTTGTATATCGGATTTTTTGTCGCGCCCACGGATGCGGTGCAAGGCGAGGCGTATCGCATTATGTTCATCCATGTGCCGGCTTCGATGTTGTCGATGTTTTTATATCTGGTGATGGCGGGCTATGCCGCATTGGGATTGATTTTTAACACGCGTTTGTCATCCATGATGGCGACCGCGCTCGCACCGACTGGCGCGCTGTTCGCCTTGATTTCTTTGTGGACAGGCGCGTTGTGGGGCAAGCCGATGTGGGGCGCGTGGTGGGTGTGGGACGCGCGCCTGACTTCCGAATTGATATTATTATTTTTGTATATCGGTTTTATCGCGTTGCACGCTTCGATAGATGATCCGCGCCGCGCTGACCGTGCCGCCGCCTTGCTGGCGATTGTCGGTTCGGTGAACGTGCCCATCATTTATTTTTCGGTGAAATGGTGGAACACTTTGCATCAAGGTTCGACGATTAAATTCAGCGGCACATCTATGCACATCGCCATGCAGCAATCCATTTTTACTTTGTTGGCGGCGTGTTGGTTGTATGCCGTTGCGGTGACGCTGATGCGGGTGCGTTCCATTATTTTGGAGCGTGAGCGCAACACGCAATGGGTGGCGGAATTGCCGGAGGTGAGCCAGTGAGCGTCGCGGAATTTTTTAATATGCATGGTTACGGATTTTATATTTGGGGATCGTATGGTCTGGCATTTTTGGTGTTTATCATCGAGATTGTGTTGGTCATGCAAAAACGCAAAAACACTTTGCAGCAGTTGCGCCTGATGCGCGAAGCAGGAGAAGAAATATGAAAGCCCGTCAGAAAAGATTGATGTTCATACTCGTCGGTGTGGCGGGCGTGGGCATCGCGGTCGCGCTGGTGCTGAACGCGCTGAAGACCAATGTCAGCCTGTATTTCACGCCGACCCAAGTGATGAATCACGAAGCCCCTGAGGGCAGAAGTTTTCGTATCGGCGGCTTGGTGCAGGCAGGCAGTGTGCAGCGCGAAAAAGACGGGTTGACGGTGAACTTTATTATCACCGACACGGTAAAAAGTATGCCGGTGATATACAAAGGCATCCTGCCCGATTTGTTCAAAGAAGGTAAGGGCGTGGTGGCGCAAGGCAAGATGCAAGCCGACGGGATGATGCATGCCGACGAAGTGCTCGCCAAACACGATGAAAACTATATGCCGCCCGAAGCCAAGGATGCGTTGCAGCGCGCCCAAGCTGCCGCGTCCGGCGTTTCCGCAGTATCGGGTGCTGCCAGTGCGGCGGTATCCGTAACCAAATAATTTAAGGGCTTAGATAT
>JBAVPP010000275.1:0-5596 GCA_049693175.1 Gallionella sp.
CATCACGATGCTTGCGCAACAGAAACGATTACTTTTCCCCGTGCAAGGTAATTTCCACGCGGCGATTGGGTTGCAGGCACACCACTTGTTTTGCCTTGCTGACATCAGCCGGGCAAGTGACCAGCGGTTTCGACGAACCCGCACCTTGCACATGTATTTTATCTTCAGGAATACCCTTGCCCACCAGATACTGCTTGATACTTGCGGCGCGGCTTTCGGACAATTCCTGATTCTTAGCCTCATTGCCATCGGTACGCAAACGGTCGGTATAACCCACCAATTCTATGGACTGGATAGACGACCAGCCTTTAATCATGTTGGCGAGTTTATCCAAATCGACCAGCGCAGTTTTGGTCAGCGAACCTGTGCCAAAACCAAAAGCGGTGTCTGCGGACAAAGATAATTTTTCGACGTTGCGCGACATGTCCGGCGCGATCGCAGCAACGCCTGACGCGGCAGCCGGATTCGCGCAATTCTTCATATTGGTTTCAGCAGTGTACAAAGAATCTTCCGCCGTGCGTCCATACGACTCAGCATGCGACCAACCGGCTTCCATTTTTTCGTGTCCCGCCCAAACCAATTCCACTTCGGCTTCGGCAAGTTGGCGTTGTCCGCATTGCACATGCGCATTCTTTTTTGCGATCGCAACACGATCCCACAAGTCGGTACGCACGACTTCCGTACCTTGTATGGTCGGCGGTGTGTTGGGCGTATCCAGAGAAATATCAGCCTGTTTGTTTTCCAATGCTGTGAGTAATTTGTCGGCCTGCTCTATCGCCGAAATCATTACGCCACTGGTATCGGTCTGGTGATATTCGCTCAATGCCAAATCCAGCCATGCGCGCGCTTTCGCCAAGTGATAATTTTCTGAACCCACATCACCAAACACTAGTTTATCGGAACGCTTTTGCAGCGTTTCAATCTGTTCAAGATTGGCGGGCAAAGGTGCATCAGCGGCGTAGACTGGTGCAATCAAAAAACCGCACAATAGGGAAATCAAAAGTTTATTCATAATGGACACCCACTTGATGAGTTATTGCAAACACACACGGAAATTATAGTTAAAACTGGGCGACGGCAAAGTCGCGCTACCGACAAATATCCCCTGGGGATTAATCTTAAACTGCTGCACATTCGGGTCACAACCGTTTGCGCCCGGTACCGGTACATAACCCCATGCGGCAACAGTCGCTGGGGGGGTAACACCAAAATAGGAAATATTCGCTCCCGGTGTATAGGTCAAACCACTGGCTGGTGTCCCTTGATTGAATGCGATAGAACCTGACCCCGCAACGCCCAAATCTTTGACGTACATCGTCGTATTAGTTGGTACAGCGTCAGTGATGAACACGGTATTATTATCGACGGGGCCGCCCGCATTGCTGACCGTCACAGTATATTGCGCAACACCACCGGGTATAAATAAGGGGTTAGTCGTGCCATTAATCGGGTCAGAGAAAGGACTCACCACTTTCTTGATGGTAAGGTTGGGCAGGGATACGGCAGTGACTGTCGCCAGACCGTTCATATTATTGCTGCCCGGACCACTCGCGCTGGCAAACTCATAGCCCACACTATTGTTGTAATTGCCAACCGGCATCGCAGAACCCGCTGCCGCATTAAATGCGATGGTCATGGTATCGCCAGGGTTCAATTGGTTCGCGGCAGTTGTGCCAAAATCCCACATCACTTGTTGCTGATTGACGTTCGCGTTATAGGGCGCAATTGTTGGCGGAGACACCGGAGTCACAACAGGCACGGTGGTCGACACCACGCCCGAAGCGGTTTTGGTCGAACTACTCGTCACGGTGTAAGTAAATCGCTTGGTCGCATCGACTATCGTGCCGCTATATGGCAAGAAATCATATATCTTGAGACCCGTGGTCGCCGCACTACCGGTATTGGTGACACTGATGGTGTAACTTGCCACCCCACTCGCCGCCAGCGTGGGTGTGCTGGTTGTTTTGGATACCAACAAGGAAGGCGCGTTCAACGCCACCGCAGAAATAGTCGATGTTTGCCCGGCTGTGCTTTGCGCGCTCACCAACTTTGCGGTATTGCTCAAAGTTGCGGTAGTCGCCACATTGGTCGCCGCATCTACAAACACATCGCCACTCGCGCCTGCTGCGAGTGACGGGATGGCAGGGAAGCTGAACGACACGCTGCCCGCCAGCACCGGGAGTGCGCACAAAGCGTTGGCCGGATTCGCCACCGCACCGGCTGGCGGGCCGTTAGGTGCGGCAGTATTGACCGACAGCGGCACACCGGACGCGGCAAGTGTGACCGGCATCGTAAGCGTTGCAGCAAACACCGGCACAGCCGTTGACGAGCTAATCTGATCGCAAATATAAACATTGGTCTGCGCGGTAGCGGCAGTATTCTGGTAATGAATCTGATAACGCACTTTGGCATTCGCAGGAATAATGCCTGTGCCATTGTAGGGAATGCAGGCGGTGAGTGCCGTGTTGTAAACGCAATTAATCGTTTTGCTCACGGTCAGATTCGCGGGAGGAACGGGTATGGTCACCGGCGCGGTATTATCCGCGTTCGCTCGTATACCCGATGCGTAATTGACTTGCGCACTGTTGTAGTAAACCGTGTTGCTTGCCGGTATCCCGCTGGCTGCCCCAGCCGCTGCCGTGAACGAGATATTAAAACTCGCACCCGGTGCTAGCACTTGCGATGCGGTAAAGGTCCACGACACTTGTTGTTGATTCAAGTTAACGTTATAAGGAACGGTGTTGGTCGCACCCACCGTCGAGGCCACGACTGGCGCAGTCAAAGTTGAAGATGCCGGAGGTGGCACAAAAGCACTCGTGGCTAGATAATTAAATCGCGTGTTGGCATTCACCACACTACTGGCAAACGGCAAAGCATCATAAACTTTGATTCCCGATGCCGCCACATTGCCCGCATTTGTTACCGTGATGGTATATGCAGCCGTACCATTTACCGGCAACACTGAACTCGTCGCCGTTTTAGTAATGACTAGATTTGCTTGATCCAATACGCCCGTGGTCAAACTTGCCGTGACACCACCCGCATAAAGCGTGCTGTTTATTTTAGCGTTGTTGGTGATAAACGTTCCACTCGGTATCAGTGCCGCCGCGCCCAGTTGCACATCAAAAGTTACCGCGCCTGTTGCACCAGCAGGTAGCGAAGCTATCGTGCCGAAGGTCAGCACTTGCGCCGCCACCGTGGGTTGTACCACCGTGCCAAAAGTCGTGTATCCCGTACCGGTTACTTCCGCCGCTGTCGCCGCCACAAAAGTCGTGTTAAGCGGCAGCGTATCGTTAAGTACCACACCGGCAATCACGGCCGCACTGGTGTTGGTGTAAGTCAAGCGGTATTTAATTTTGCTCGCGGTCGGAATAGACGCACCATAGCTATACGGTACACAAGTGACTCCCGAATACACACAATCAATCGACTTGGTCAGCGTCATCGGCACTGACACGGTAACGGGTGCGACCCCATTACTCATCGTGGTTGTCGTTCCACCAACAGTGGTCGTCCCACCGATATAAGAGGCTTGCGCATCATTCAAGTATGGCGTGGCTGTCGCCGGCACATTGCTACCGACAGTCGCACCGAAACTAATATTCAGCACACTGCCGGAAGCTAAAGTAGCCGACGCAGGCAAAGTAAAAGTCACTTTCTCGCGGAACGGCGCAACTGTCGGCGCAGTCACGATCGCGGTCACGGGGGTGACTGCCGTAGTCACACCCAGCGCGTTGGTAATGGTTGCGACGACGCTGTTCAGTAGATAAGAAAAACGATCAAAAATCGCGGTACTCAAACCGTCGCTAGGCAAGGTATCCACAACCGAAATGGCTGAGGCAATACCCAATCCATTGTTTGGTATGCGAATGACATAGCTGGCAGCACCGCTAGGTAAAACTGACGGCGTGGGAGTTGTTTTATCTATAGTCAAACTGGCTAAAGTAGTCGGTGTCGTGGTTGCAGTCGAGGTCACACCCGATGCCACGGTGGAACTCGTCAACTTGATTGTGTTAGATAAAGCTACGCCTTTAGGTGGAGCAGTGGTAAACACCGCAGTAAACTGAACCGTGCCACCCGCGCCGGAACCCAGCGTCGCGAGCGGTGCAAAATTGAAACCCACGGGAGCTGACACAGCCACAGTTGGCAGAATATTCGCGCCTGACACCACCGTTGCTGAACCCGCCAACAATGTGCCACCCGTGGGCATCGCATCCGAGAGCAGCACATTCGTTTGAACACCACCCGAACCGTTAAGATAACTCACCTCATAACGCAGATTCAGATTCGCTACCGAAGGCACACTTCCGCCGGTATACGGCTGTATCACACAGGTAGTCGCCGGAGCCACAGGCGCGCACATCCCGATGATGCGTTTCAGCACAATCAAAGTTGTGCTGGCATTGGCAACACTGGGAAAAACATATCGCCAAATATTACTTTTGCTGGCATTCAAACCCGTGTTCAAAATGGAAACGTCGCCGCCGAACACTTCACTGTTATTGATAATTCCAGACGCACTCACAGGTTGCGTGACACGCAAAGTGATGCGCACCGAGAACAATTGCCCAACGGTTGTTTGCCCACCCGCGAAGCGTATGGCGTTCACGCTGCTAGGCAATGGATTCGCGCTCGACACTTGGTAACCAATAGAGGTCGGCGCGCCGCCAATACACCCACCGGATGCGCCCACCACACCTGCTGCGGTGGCGATGGTCGAACCGGGATACGCGATGCGATGCCACGGACCTTGCCCGCCGGTAGAGTCGTTTTTAATATAGCTGTCCGGTCCGGCCACAGGCGAGGCCACCACGGGGTTGGCCACCACGGCGGTACAAGTCGTCGTCGTCGCAGGATTTGTGGTGTAAAGCGGAAACATCGCGGCATCCCACGCATTGTGGATGCTATAGCCGCCTACCGGTCCACCTGCCGGACCGGCATAGCCATTGGTCGCGGTGATAGATGGACTGGCATTGTTGGTATACATTGCCGTGCGCGGGTCACTCGAATAAAAAATACCCGTTTCAGAATACTGAGGCACAAATATCGCGCGGACTTCGGCGGGCGGCGGCGGTGAAATCTGTGTGTATGTGCCATTGCCGTTGTCCTGCACAAATTGCGCGTTGACGACTTGTGTACCGGCGGGAATATAGTCGGTCACATAAGCGCCACCGCCAACCAATTCTGTTGTGCCGCCCGGCACAGGCGTGAACTGAATAACGTACGAAATTTCATCGCCCACTTGTAATCCGCCACCACCCGACTGATAACGCGCGGCCAGCATGGCTTGCGTTGCGGGATCCAAATATTTAGTGGTTTGTGATTCACCCACATAGTCGGCTAAGGCAGGCTGAGCAATACTCAAAACCAGTGCGCACGCCGCCAGCATATGTCGACATGTATTCGCAAGTGATAAGTTATTTTTGTCGATTGATTTATTCATTTTCATCATTCACAAATCATCAGTTAAACGTGGTGGAGAGCAGAAAACATCATTACTCTGCCGTCAGCGGGCGAGCTTTTTCGCCGTGATCATTCAAGCCAAAAGTGTCTTGGTCAATTTTCATACGCAAGGTGACAAACGGTCCGCGCGCAC
>JBAVPP010000276.1:0-2119 GCA_049693175.1 Gallionella sp.
GCGTCAACGTGCGTTGCTTGGAAAACGTCGATATATCCGCGCTCAAAATCAAGCAAATAGACGGGCGCAGTTGGTGATTTTTCCGCGACAAAAACCTTAGAACTATTACGACTTTTGCAATAATACCTAGGCCTTCGAGCAGCTTGGGAATGCGCGTCTCCTGATGTTAGACTGGGCTTGTACTATAGCTAATAGGCATTTCATGCAACGTTTTTTGTACATCATGCTTTTTGCAACTCTGCCTGCCACGACTCCGGCGTGGAGTCTGGGCATCACTTCAAATTGCGAATCCCAAGCTCGCCCTCTCAAAGGAACAGCTCACGATAAATTTTTGGTTTCTTGTCTTGCGCAAGAAAGTGCGCCCGAACATGTGGGCGCGGTTGCGGAACAAAAAAAGCGCAAGTTATGCGAACAAAACGCCAAGAATCAGAACTTGGCGGGCGACAAACAATCCGCTTATCTCAATCATTGCATGAATAGCAACGAAGCCATGAGCGCGGCGAACAAACTCAACGCCCACAGTCCCGCATTGGCGAAAACAGAACCCGTCCAACGCAAAAATAAAATTGCCGCCGCACCCAACAAGCCTGTTGCAACAGGCAAAAAAGCCGTAACGCAAAAAGTGGCGGTTCAAAAACACGCCCAGCCCGCCACCTGCACACAGCAGGCTGACCGCCAGAAATTAAAAGACGATGCGCGCAAAAAATTCATGCACACTTGTCGTAAAGAATAAATCGTCTCAGGCGAAAATACCAAGCTTACGCCTGGGTTTTTTCGGCAAGAAATATCTCCAACAAATCGTTCAAAAACCGCTGCCCCAATTGGGTTGGCGCGATACGCTGATGGTCGCGGAACAGCAAGCCGCGCTGTTCCGCTGTATTTAATTCGCACTGAATGTTGAGCAAGGACAAACTGGTGCGCTCGCCGAATAAAGTCGCGTCAAAACCCTGGTTCAGCCGCAACGCATTCATCATAAATTCAAACGCCAACTCTTCGCGCGCAACTTGATTTTCGGTTTGGATAGGCGCGCCCTGCAACACTTGTTGCATATAGGCTTGCGGCTGTTTGTAACGCGCTTGGCGAATAATTTTATCGGGAAAACTCAGCTTGGAATGTGCGCCCGCACCTATGCCTAAATAGTCGCCAAATTTCCAATAGTTGAGATTGTGTTTAGCGCGATGATGGGGCTGGGCAAACGCGGAAGTTTCGTAATGCTCAAAACCGTTTTGCGCCAATAAATTTTCGATGCCTTGTTGCATATCGCTACTCGCATCATCATCCGGCAAACTGGGCGGATTGCGATGAAATAAAGTGTTGGGTTCTAGCGTCAGGTGATAGCAGGACAAATGTTTGGGTGCGAAACTTAATGCGTTGCGCACATCTTGCAACGCCTCAGCCAACGTCTGCTTGGGCAGCGCGTACATCAAATCAAGATTGAAATTATCGAAATGATCTTGCGCAATTTCGATAGCGCGATGCGCTTCATCAGCGGTATGAATGCGCCCCAAGGCTTGCAAATGCGCATCATTGAAACTCTGTATGCCCATAGACAGCCGGTTCACACCCGCATCGCGGAATGCCGCGAATTTACTGGCTTCCACCGTACCGGGGTTCGCCTCCAGCGTAATCTCTGCCGTGCCGCTCAACGGCAACAACATACGCACATTGCGCAAAATTTCCGCCACGCTTTCACCGCTCAATAAGCTCGGTGTGCCGCCGCCAAAAAATATCGTGTAAACCTTGCGTCCCCAAATTTGCGGCAACGCCATTTCCAAATCACGCACGAGGGCGGCGACATATTCTTTTTCGGGAAATAATGCGCTTTCACCCCCACCCTGCCCCTGCACGGGGAGGGAAGTGCGGCGCGCCTCATGCGAATTGAAATCGCAATATGGACATTTTTTCACGCACCAGGGAATATGTATGTACAGCGACAACGGCGGCAACGCCTTGAAACTCAAGGCTTGTGAAGGAAGTAAGACAGGATGCATAGCCATAGAAATTTCGTAAGGAGGGCAAAAACTTTAGCCCACCTTACAACAAATTACGGCTTATTTCGCGCGGCTGTATTTGGCGGTGAAGCTGGCTTTGGAAATAGCATTGCCCTTAATCATATAGC
>JBAVPP010000277.1:0-10126 GCA_049693175.1 Gallionella sp.
GTGTGCCAGTGGGAAAATCTGAAGCGGACAACGTGGAAGTACGCAAGGTTGGCACTAAACCTAGCTTTGCATTTGAAATAAAAGATCACGTCAGTCTGGGCGAAGGAATCGGCGGACTGGATTTTGAAACAGCGGCGAAAATTTCCGGCGCGCGCTTCTCTTTATTGAAAGGTGGCTTGGCGCGGCTGCATCGCGCACTCGCACAATTTATGTTGGACACGCATACCGACCAGCATGGCTACACCGAAACTTATGTGCCGTATTTGGTGAATGCCGCATCTATGCGCGGCACGGGACAGTTGCCGAAATTTGAGGAAGATTTATTCAAAGTGCCGCGTCAAATGGGAGACGGTATCGAGAATTTTTATTTGATTCCGACCGCTGAAGTTCCCGTGACGAATATGGTACGCGACACCATCACGCCGCTGGAAAATTTACCGCTGAAATTTGTCGCACACACGCCCTGTTTTCGTTCCGAAGCGGGGTCGGCGGGACGCGATACGCGCGGCATGATACGTCAGCATCAGTTTGATAAAGTCGAGTTGGTGCAAATGGTGCATCCCGACGCGTCTTACGCTGCGCTGGAACAATTGCTCGGTCACGCCGAAACCATTTTGCAAAAGCTCGGCTTGCATTATCGCGTGGTGAAATTGTGCACCGGCGACATCGGCTTTTCAGCGGCGATGAAGTACGACATCGAAGTGTGGTTGCCCGCGCAAGACACCTATCGCGAGATTTCGTCCTGCTCGAATTTTGAAGCCTTCCAAGCGCGTCGTATGCAAGCGCGTTTCCGCAATGCGCAAGGCAAACCGGAATTGCTGCACACGCTGAATGGTTCTGGTTTGGCGGTGGGCCGCACCTTGGTTGCGGTGCTGGAAAACAATCAACTCGCGGACGGTAGTATTGTGATTCCCGATGTGTTGCGTCCTTACATGGGTGGACTGGAAAAATTAACCAGCCTGAAATAATCACGCGCTATGCTTGTCTGCCATTTTCTTTAGCGCGTCTTTAAGTGGTGACTCACTTAGGCTGTCGCTAAGTTGTTGGATGGCAGTGTGTGCCGTGCTGCTTAGTTCGCGCGACTTGCCCGGCTTGACGGGCGCGGCATAGGAAACTTGCACCTTGACGCGGATTCCGCTAACCTCAGCCCCCCGATTTTTCATGTTGAGTGTAATCTCAGGCGCGAGTTGCCGCAGCTTGGCGGCGACGGTCGCGTTGGCGGTGGCGATGGTCAACACGCCGTAGTCTAGGCTCAACATTTGACAAGCGTGCGCGAGATTTTCCGGTGTGCAAGCGGAGAAAGTCTGCTGCAAATTTTGCAGTAGTTCCGCCTTGCCAAGTATCGCGCGAAACTCGGTGTTGTTGTTGAACAATGATTTGAGTGGTTGGGTCACGGCGTGTCGTGGCGATAAGGAGTAGCGATGAATATTATTCTAGTTTCCAATAATAGTGCAAAGACCCGGCACATTTCTTTGGGCGGCAAGCAAATTGTTCTGGCCGTGGCGGTGCTGATGGTGGTGACCATGTTGGTGGCGAGCGCGCTGCAAAATGTGTTGTTGCGTTTTGCGCCGCAAAGCTTGGGTGATGCGGCACGCGCTATTTTGTTGAGCGGACGCGAGGCGGAGCAGCAAAAACAGCAGGCGTATTTGCAAGCCAGTTTGCAAGCGATGGCGGGGCAGGTCGGGCAAATGCAATCGCAGTTGCAACGCTTGGATGCCTTGGGTGGTCGTCTGGCAAAATTGAGCGGCATGAATCCGGCGGAATTTTCTTTCGACAAGCCCGCCGCGTCGGGTGGGCCGCTGATTACTTCGGCGGCGCAGGATGTGGTGGTGGGTGATTTGCAGCGTGAGATGCAAAACTTAACACTGGTGGTGAGTGATAGAGCCGATAAGTTGTCAGCCTTGCAAACCATGCTGATGCAAAACCAATTGGATCAAAAATTATTGCCCTCCGTCGCGCCCGTCAAAGACGGCTGGTATTCGTCCAATTTTGGCTGGCGTGTCGATCCGTTCAACGGTGAAAGCGCGATGCATGAAGGCGTGGATTATGTGGTGCCGGAGGGCACGCCTATCTACGCGTCGGCGGGCGGTGTGGTGTCCTACTCGGATAACCATCCTAGCTATGGTAATATGGTCGAGATTGAACACGGCAACGACATCATCACGCGTTATGCCCATGCGTCCAAGCTGCTGGTGAAAGTGGGGCAAGTGGTGCGGCGTGGTGAAAAAATCGCCGAAGTGGGTAGTACCGGACGTTCTACGGGCAATCACCTGCACTTTGAAGTTCGCTACAAAGGCATCGCTCAAAATCCCGTGCGTTTCTTGAAAAATGCCGCCGGATAAGGAATGAATTTTGTGACGTAGGGTGAGGTGCGTGCCTCGCCTTTTTTATTTGTGGTCAAGAAAACGAAAACATGATTTCAAATGTACTGAAAAGCATCTTTGGTAGCCGTAACGATCGCTTGCTCAAGCAATATCGCGCTACTGTCGTCACCATCAATCAACTCGAAGCCAAGATTAGCTTATTAAGCGACGATCAATTGCGCGAACAGACAACGAGCTTCAAGCAGCGATTTGCGCAAGGCGAAACGCTCGATGACTTGTTGCCGGAAGCGTTTGCGGTGGTGCGCGAAGGTAGCCGTCGCGCCTTGGGTATGCGTCATTACGATGTGCAACTTATCGGCGGCATGGTGTTGCATTACGGCAAGATTGCCGAGATGCGCACCGGTGAAGGCAAGACGTTGATGTCCACGCTGGCGGCGTATCTGAATGCGATTTCCGGTCGCGGTGTGCATGTGGTGACAGTCAATGATTATCTGGCCAGCCGCGATGCGGCATGGATGGGTAAGTTGTATCGCTTTTTGGGTTTGTCGGTGGGCGTGATTCTGTCGCAAATGGACTCGCGCGACAAGCAAGCCGCGTATGGTTCGGACATCACTTACGGTACGAATAACGAATTCGGTTTTGATTATTTGCGCGACAACATGGCGACGCAAAGCGGCGAGCGTTTTCAGCGCGGACTGAATTTCGCTATCGTCGATGAAGTCGATTCGATTTTGATCGACGAGGCGCGCACGCCGCTGATTATTTCCGGTCAGGCGGAAGACGATGTGGCGATTTATGCGCACATGAATTTGCTCGCGCCGAAATTACAAAAGCAAAAAGATGAAGAGAGTGAAGGCGACTTCACCGTCGATGAAAAAAGCCAGCAAATTTTGTTGAGCGAAACCGGTCACGAACACGCGGAACGTCTGCTGTCGCAAGCCGGACTGTTGCCGGTCGGCGGCAGTTTGTACGACCCCGCCAACATCTCGCTGATTCATCATTTGTACGCCGCGTTGCGCGCGCATAATTTGTATTTGCGCGACCAGCATTACGTGGTGCAAAACAACGAAGTGGTGATAGTCGATGAGTTCACCGGACGCTTGATGTCGGGTCGCCGCTGGTCGGACGGCTTGCATCAGGCGGTGGAAGCCAAAGAAGGTGTGGCGGTGCAAAAAGAAAATCAGACGCTGGCATCCATCACCTTCCAAAATTATTTCCGCATGTACGAAAAGCTGTCCGGCATGACCGGCACGGCTGATACCGAGGCATATGAATTCCAGCAGATTTATAATCTGGAAACGGTCATCATTCCGCCGCATCGCCCGACCATACGCAAAGACCAGATGGACAAAGTCTATCTCACCGTGCAGGAAAAATATCGCGCCGTGATCGTCGACATCAAAGATTGTTATGAGCGCGGCCAGCCGGTTTTGGTCGGCACGACATCCATCGAGAATTCAGAATTGTTGTCGGATTATTTGACCCGCGACAAATTGCCGCACCAGGTGCTGAACGCCAAGCAACATGAGCGTGAGGCCGAGATTATCGCGCAAGCCGGTCGCCCGAAAATGATTACCATCGCCACCAATATGGCGGGGCGCGGTACGGATATTGTGCTGGGCGGCAGCATCGAAAAATCACTGGAAAAAATCCGTGAAGATGAGACGCTGGATGAGGCGAAAAAATTGGAGCGCATCGCCGATTTAAGAAGCGAATGGCTGCCGGTGCACGAGCAGGTGCTGGCGAGCGGTGGTCTGCATATTATCGGCACGGAACGCCATGAATCGCGCCGCGTGGATAACCAGTTGCGCGGTCGTGCCGGTCGTCAGGGCGATGCCGGTTCCAGCCGTTTTTACTTGTCGTTGGAAGACCCGCTGTTGCGCATTTTCGCATCGGATCGCGTCGCGGCGATTATGAATAAATTCAAGTTGCCGGAAGGCGAGGCGATTGAGCACACTTGGGTGACGCGCGCGATTGAAAATGCGCAGCGCAAAGTCGAGGCGCGCAATTACGATATGCGTAAACAGATTCTGGAATACGACGATGTGGCGAACGAGCAGCGCAAAGTCATCTACCAGCAGCGCGGCGAATTGTTGGAAAGCGCGGACATTACCGAGACCATAGATGCGATGCGTGACGGCGTGTTGCAGAATGTCGTCGATTTGCATTTGCCGCCCGGCAGCATGGAAGAGCAATGGGATGTGAACGCACTGGAAAAATCGCTGCTTGCCGAATTTGCTTTGAGTCAGCCCGTCGCGCATTGGCTGGCAACCGAGAAGCAGCTTGATATGGCGGGTGTGGGTGCACGCATCCGTGAGTATGCGCGGGAGCAATATCAAGCCAAGGTGGCATTGGTCGGCGCGGAGAACATGCATCATTACGAGCGTGCCATGATGCTGCAAAGTTTGGATCAGCATTGGCGCGAGCATTTATCGGCGTTGGATCATTTGCGCCAGGGCATCCATTTGCGCGGTTATGCGCAAAAAAATCCCAAGCAAGAATACAAGCGTGAGGCATTCGAGTTGTTCGCCGCCATGCTCGACGCGATCAAGTTGGAAGTCACCCAGGTGTTGATGAGTGTGCAAGTGCGCAGCGAGGCGGATGTGGCGCAAGTCGAAGCCGCCCCCGCGCCGGAAAATGTGCAGTATCATCACGCCGATTACGAGGAAGCATTGGCGCAGCCGGTTGAACAAGAAGCCACACCGTTCACCCGTGCCGGAGAAAAAGTCGGGCGTAACGATCCCTGCCCATGCGGTTCAGGTAAGAAGTATAAGCAGTGCCATGGAAAATTGAGTTGATTGAAAAGGAGAACGTGATGTCATTAGTGATTGAAACGCTGCGCACTTCAACGATTACCGAAGAATTGAGTGATGCCGAAGTGCAAATATTGGGTAGTCTGTTCGAAGTGAAGTCATACAAGGCCGGTGAGGAAATCACCAAGCCCGGCGATGCCGGACAAGACAATTTGTTCATACTCGCCAACGGTGACATCGAGGTGAAAATCGACAACGGCGGCGAAGTATCCACCATACATGTGTTGAAGCCGGGCGACTTGGCGGGCATCATTACCTTCGTCGGTGGCGCGCCTTGGCACATCAGCGCGACGCTATTCGCGATGGGTGACACGCAGGTGTTGAGTCTGGAGCGCGCGCGTTTCGAGACGCTCATCAACAGCCATCCGATGATTATGTATCGCGTCATGCGCGGCGTGGTGCGCAATGTGCACGGCATTGTGCGCCGCATGAATATGCAAGCGGTGGAAATGAGTAACTATATTTTTAGCTCCAAAGGTCGTTACTGATTTTGATACTTTAGTCAGCTCAAATTTGTAGTCTGACTAAGCAAAGGAAATGCTGGTGTTGTCATTCCCGCGCAGGCGGGAATCTAGTCAGATAAAACACTGGATCTCCGCCTGCGCGGAGATGACGAATAAATCAGTGCTTACCTAAACTAATTAGGAATCGCTAAATGCCTGTGAATTTGTCTTCGCCCGTTGCGGCACAACTGTTGCCCGTTGCGGGCGTTTCTTTGGGTATCGCCGAAGCGGGCATCAAGCGCGCCGAGCGCAAGGATTTGCTGGTGATGCAATTGTGCGACGGTGCGCGTGTTGCGGGCGTGTTCACCACCAATCGTTTTTGCGCCGCGCCGGTGACGGTCGCCAAAGAGCATTTGGCGCACACTGACGGCATACGCGCCTTGCTGGTCAACACCGGCAACGCCAATGCGGGCACGGGCGAACAAGGTATGGCGGATGCGCGTGCCAGTTGTGCCGCACTGGCGGGCGTGCTGGGCTGCAAGGCGAATCAGATTTTGCCGTTTTCTACCGGCGTGATTATGGAGCCTTTGCCGATTGCAAAAATCGCGGCGGGCTTGCCAGCGGCGGTGGCGAATGTCAAAGCCGACAATTGGTATGACGCGGCTCAGGCGATTATGACCACCGACATCGTTGCCAAAGCCGTTTCAAAACAAATCGAAATCGACGGCGTAACCATCACGCTGACGGGCATCGCCAAAGGCTCAGGCATGATACATCCCAACATGGCGACTATGCTGGGTTACATCGCCACCGATGCCGCCATCGCGCAACCGCTGTTGCAGCACATGGTGAGTGCCGCGTGCAACCGTTCGTTCAACTGCATCACTGTCGATGGCGATACTTCCACCAATGACGCGCTGATGCTCATTGCCACAGGCAAAGCCGCGCTGCCGGAAATCACTTCGGCGACAAGCGATGCTTACGCAAAATTATTGGCGGCGGTGAGCGAGGTGGCAACCTATTTGGCGCAGGCAATAGTGCGAGATGGCGAAGGCGCGACCAAGTTCATCACCATCCAAATGCAAGGCGGAAAAGACGAAGCCGAATGCAAAAAAATCGGCTACGCCATCGCACATTCGCCGCTGGTCAAAACCGCATTTTTCGCCTCCGACCCCAACCTCGGCCGCATCTTGGCGGCGATCGGTTATGCGGGCGTGGATGACTTGGATGTGTCCAAACTCAAGGTCTATTTGGACGATGTGTTAGTCGCCGAAAACGGCGGACGTGCGGCCAGTTATCAAGAGGCTGACGGTCAGCGCGTGATGCAACAAAGCGACATCACCATAGGCGTACAACTCAATCGCGGCAAGGTCGATGCGACTTTGTGGACCTGCGATTTTTCCTACGATTATGTGAAGATTAACGCGAGTTATCGCAGCTAAATCGAACAGAAGAAACTTACGGTAAGTTTCTTATTTTAGTGGGAGGCGTTATGTTGAAAGCGAATAAAAATTATGTGATGTTGTCACTGCTGAGTTCGGCGTTATTAACTGCGTGCGGCGGAGGGGGAAGTAGTACAGCAACACCGGCTGGTCCGGTAATCTCGTCATTAAGTTTTCCGCTTAGAAGCGCAATGACCACGCTCGTTTTGAATGGCTTTGCTAAAACGTTTACCGTTTCAGGTTCGTGTGTCGGAACAGGAAGTAAATCTGCTGGCGCGGCGACGACAGCAACCACCTTTGAAGGAGTTTCCGCAGTGGCATCGGCGGAAACATTTGTGATGACACTTAGCAATTGCACACCCGCTTCAACTAATCAACCTTTGACGAGTTATTACAATACAAGCTATATGCCACTGGGAATGAATGCAGTCGGCGTAAACTATGGCGTGTATGCGCCGCTGCCTGTCGTACCAGCATCAGTTGTGGTGGGAAATTCGGGTGTGTTCGGCACAGAAAATTTGTATGCTGACAGTACCAAGGCGGTTAGTCACGGCAGAATTGATGGAACGTATATCATCGAAGCAGAAACAGCGACGACTGTTTTGTTGAATTTAATTGGAAAAACTTATGACGCATCCGGCGTACTTTCCCTCACGGAGCAAGATCGTTATCGCGTTGCTGCGGCAGGTGCATTGGTGCCGGTTTCGGCAGATATTGTTCAGGTGACACCGGCGATGCATATGCTGATAACTTACCAATAAACGCCCAGCATTTCTACGCGCTTAAAGTCAAACAGGTTCGATTATTCGAGCCTGTTTGACTTTAAGCTGAAAAAATATAGTGACCTGAGCTCGTTGGGAGTGACGTGCTTTTACTTTTTGTTACGAATATTCATTTTCAAACGAGCTGTCCTTGAGTGTACATGATGTAAGCTGGCAAAACTCGAATCCCGCTGATAGAAGTGCATTGGTGTGTGGATTTTTCGTTATAACCGCGAGGGATAAAATGAAAAAATTGATATTGATGAGCGTGTTGTTGCTAGGGTTGACAGGTTGTGTAGGCATTCCGATGGCTGATGGATATAGCAATTATCAACCGGCATACGGGGGTTACTATGAAGGCTTTGGCGGCATGGACGGGGGCGGCTACGGAAGGTTTGATGACGGCGGTTTTGGTGGCGGTTACGGTGGCATGGGCGAGTGGGGTTATCGTGGGGGGGATGATGGTGGCGATGACGATTAAGTTTCGCAAAAACCTTACGATTAACAGCATGAGTGCCGTCGTAACTTTTAACGATTGATGGAGATATTGATGAAAAAATTTCAGCACATGATATTGCTAATGGGTACGTTGCTTGGTGCAAGTATGGTCGCCCCTGTTTACGCGGATGAACCCGTTCCGGCGACTGGTATGATGCGTCCTCATTTTGATCCTGTTGCGAAAGCCGACAAACGGCTAGCCAATTTTAAGGATGAACTCAAAATTACACGAGACCAAGAGTCTGTGTGGGCGACTTATGCCGAAAAGACCAGGGGCAATGTCAAAGCGATGAGGGATCGTATGGATGACGCAATGCGCGAACCAGCGCAAACAGCACCGGAACGCTTTGATCGACACATTGCACTGATGAGAGAGCGGCTGGCAAACTTTGAGAAAATGGACGAAGCACTTAAGCAACTTTATGCGGCTTTAACTCCGGAACAAAAAATTATCGCGGATCATCACTTTGCGAAAATGCAGCACTAGAAACTAGCGCGATTTTTTATTCCGATTTAACTTTTAGGTGCGAAGGTAAACGCATCCGAGAAAAATGCCTCGTTAGGTAAGCCGCGCTGGGTAGTGTAGTCAGTGTGCGCGGCTTCGACGACAATGGGCGCACCGCAGGCATAGACTTCGTGTTTGGATAAGTCGTCGTAGTCTTGCAACACCGCCTGATGCACGAAGCCAGTGCGACCCGTCCAATGGTCTTCAGGTATTGCATCGGATAAAACCGGCGTGAATTTAATGCCTGCTTGTTCCCATTGTTTTGCCAAATCCAGCATGTACAAATCCGCCAGTTTGCGCGCGCCCCAGTAGAAGTGCATGGGGCGTTTGATGCCGATGTGCAGCGCGTGTTCGATGATGGCTTTGATGGGCGCGAAGCCGGTGCCGCTGGCGACGAAGATGATGGGCTTGTCGGAATCTTCGCGCAAAAAGAACGTGCCCAGCGGGCCTTTGAAACGCAAAATATCGCGTTCTTTCATTACTTCAAAAACGTGTTTGGTAAATTCGCCGCCGACGATATTGCGGATATGCAATTCCAAAAACTCATCGTTGTGCGGCGCGTTCGCCAATGAAAAACTGCGCGGCTTGTGGTCTTTGAGCAGGATGTCGATGTATTGTCCGGCGAGAAATTGCAGGCGTTCATTGGCGGGCAATTTGAGTTGCAACACCATCACATCATCTGCGCGCTTGGTCATGGACTGCACGCGGCATGGCATGGTTTTCACCGGAATATCTTTGACGGCATTCACTTCGCGGCATTCCAGACGCAAATCCGACAGCGGTTTCGCGCAGCAAAATAACGCCATGCCAGCGGATTTTTCCGCATCGGTCAGCGTGCTGTCCTGATGTTTGCCGTGAGCCACTTCGCCTTGTAAAACCTTGCCTTTGCACGCGCCGCACACACCGTCGCGGCAGCTATACGGCAGCGTGTAACCGTGTTTGAGCGCGGCTTCCAAAATGGTTTCGTTGGCTTCGATGGGGAACTGGTGACCGCTGGGCGACAAGGTGGTGTTGAAAGTCATTATGAAGAATTCTGTTTGAATGTAAGCGCGAATTTTACCGCATAATCTCGCCGTCATAAAATTTACCCTGATAGATGAAACGTGTATTGATAATCGGCTGCGGCGATGTCGCGCTGCGCACCATTTCGCTGCTGAACCGGCACTGCAAAATTTACGCGCTGGTGCGCAATCCGGCTTATGTGGCAGGACTGCGCACACTTGGTGTGACCGCACTTTTGGGTGATTTGGACGACAGAAAAAGTCTGGCGCGTATTGCGGGTGTTGCCGATGTGGTGCTGCATTTTGCACCGCCTCCCTCACCCCAACCCTCTCCCACAG
>JBAVPP010000278.1:0-1952 GCA_049693175.1 Gallionella sp.
GGGTGGGGCGATTTTGGTGCAAAAATATTGTGATGCACTAACTTTTCGCGCCAACTTGGTGCGGCGATATTAATTCGCGTCGCTGCGACAATTTGTCGCAGGAGACTGACAAAACCTACAGCTATAATCTGGCGATGACTCAATCTATTCAGAAAATTAAAAAATGAATACAACAAATTCAAAATATCAAACTGTCTTACATGTCATGCTGGGCTGTGCGTTTGCCCTGGCTCCGTTTTTAACTATCAATGTGGCTCACGCATGTGCGGCTTGCGGTGACACGCTCTCAAGCGATTGGGATACGCAAGGCAATACCACCAAGCCCGGCTTTACCGCCGATATTTCTTACTCGACCATTAACCAGAGTCAGCAACGCTATGGTACGGGCAGCGCATCAACTACGCTGATCAATAACCAGTTGGCGGCGGGTCAAGAGATTGAGACATTTACCAAGACGCAAGCGATGACTGCTGCACTAATCTACAACGATGAGACTTGGGGGGTGACCACGCAGATTCCATTAATAAACCGTACTCATGGCACTTACGGCACAACTGTACCATTGGGTTCGAGCTACTCGACCTCCTCGGATAATGGTGTGGGTGACATCAAAATAATAGGTCGTTACACGGGTTTTTCCGTAGCCAGAACATCCGGCATTCTCGCCGGATTTAAGCTGCCTACAGGTCACACCAACGCAAACTTCAATGCCGGAACAGCCGCAGGCACACCGCTAGATGCCGGGTTGCAAATCGGCACAGGTTCGACCGATGTACTTCTGGGTGCTTATACCAGCGGCACTTTCGACAATTATGGCTGGTTCGCGCAAACCACTTTGCAACATGCGGTTGCAACCCGATCCGCGTTGGGCAATTTATATTATCGCCCCGGTGATGCTTATGCTGTGAACAGCGGTATGCACTATGCGGGTTTTGGGGCAAAAATTTCTCCGATGTTGCAACTGAACATCATCAAACGCCAGACGGACCAAGGCGCGTTGACTGTACCCGTCGATCCGATTACCGGCGCGTCGGTCAGCGGTGGGATTCTGGCGTATCTTGCCCCCGGGATTTCCGTGCGCTTGGGTGGTGGAGCTTCGCTATACAGTTTTGTGCAATTACCCATTTATCAAAACGTGAACTCGCTACAACTGACCCCCCAATACACATTCACATTGGGTATGAGACAATCACTCGATTAGTCTGCTTGGATTGTATATATGGAGTCAGTGATAAAAATTTTGAGGCAGGGAAAAGTTGCAAGCAGTTTGTTGCTATGCGCATTGAGTGTCACGCTTGCGGCGCACGCGGACGACTGGAATCTCAAAGACAAAGACGGTATGCATCACAAACTTTCCGACCAAAAAGGCCGTTGGGTACTGGTGAATTTCTGGGCACCCTGGTGTCCGATGTGCTTGCAAGAGCTGCCCGATCTGACTGCCGTGCAGCAGCAACACCATGACGTGCAAGTAATCGGCATCGCGGTGATGTACAAAAACCGCAAAGAGGTGTTGGATGTGTCCGCCAAAGAGTCGCTTAACTATCCCATCGTGTTGGGTAACGAAGATACTGCTGCCGATTTCGGCGGACTGGTTGGTTTGCCTACCAGTTTTTTGTATACCCCCTCCGGCGAGTTGGTTGGACATCATCAAGGTCCGCTGACACAAAATGAAATCGAGCAAGCCATCGCGCAAAAATCAGCAGCGGCAACGCTATTCACGCGCTGATTCCACGCGCACAAATCCAACACAAATAATCTACACTGTCGGTTTACTTGGATGGTGTGACCGCGCAAAAATCAGTATGAAATTAATCGACAAAAATGATGGGCAGGCATTGCTGGCGGGAGTGGCGTGTGTATTCGGCTTTGCACCCTTCGGTATTTTCCCCGTGTCGATATTGGCACTTGCCGCGTTGTTTATCGTTTGGCAAGGTGCTGCCACGCCGCGTGTC
>JBAVPP010000279.1:0-4312 GCA_049693175.1 Gallionella sp.
TGCGCGGTCCCAATATTTGGGCATATCGTCCGGTACTGGAAGTTTGGCTGGACATCGGCGATTTGGAGGATTCTCCTTCCAACACCATCCCCGGTTTTTATGAACGTCTCACCGCTTTGTTGCCAACACTGGTTGAGCATCGTTGCGGCATCGGTGAGCGCGGCGGATTTTTGCAGCGACTCAAAGAAGGCACTTGGCCGGGGCATATACTCGAACATGTCACCATCGAATTGCAAAATCTGGCGGGTATGCAAAGCGGATTCGGCAAAGCGCGCAGCACTTCCAAGCGTGGCGTGTACAAAGTGGTGGTGCGTTCACGCAACGAGCAGGTGAGTCGCGCCGCTTTGCATGACGCACGCGAGTTGGTGTTGGCGGCGATGCGTAATCATCATTACGATGTGGCGGCGACCGTCGTCAAACTGCGCGATATGGTCGATGCACTTTGCCTTGGACCTTCCACCGCTTGCATTGTCGATGCGGCGACCGAGCGCGGCATTCCTTCCATACGACTGAATGAAGGCAATCTGGTGCAACTCGGTTATGGCGCGCGTCAGCATCGTATCTGGACGGCGGAGACCGACCAGACTTCGGCGATAGCCGAAACTATTTCGCGCGACAAAGATTTAACCAAGAGTTTGCTCAAAGCCTGTGGTGTGCCTGTGCCGGAAGGTCGCGTCGCCAACAGCCCCGAAGATGCATGGGATGCCGCGCAAGACATAGTCGTGCCGGTGGTGGTGAAGCCTTCCGACGGCAATCACGGACGCGGCGTGTCCACCGAATTGATGACCCGCGCTGAAGTTGAGCGCGCCTATCATCTTGCCGATGCCGAAGGCAGCGAAGTCATCGTCGAGCGTTATGTGCGCGGCAACGAGCATCGCTTGCTGGTGATAGGCGGCAAGCTGGCGGCGGCGGCAAAAGGCGAGCAGGCGTGGATTACCGGTGACGGTCGCGCCACCATCAATCAACTCATCGATGCGCAATTAAATATCGATCCGCGTCGCGGCGAGGCGGAAGAGTTTCCGCTGGATGTGGTGAATCTGGCGAACAACGCCGTGCCGCGCATGGAAGTGGAACGGCAAGGTTACACGCCTGATTCCGTTGTTGTCGCAGGCAAAAAAGTTTTAATTGTGCGCAACGGCAATGTGGCGATAGACGTGACCGACGAAGTGCATCCTGAAATCGCCGATATGGTATCACTCGCGGCACGCATTATCGGGCTGGACATCGCCGGTGTGGATATGGTGGCGGAAGATATTTCCAAGCCATTGAGTGAACAGGATGCCGCCATTGTGGAGATCAATGCCGGGCCGGGTTTGCTCATGCATCTCAAACCCGCGCAAGGCAAGCCGCGTCCGGTCGGTAAAGCGATAGTCGATAGCTTGTTCAATGCGCAAGATAACGGGCGTGTGCCTATCGTCGGCATTTGCGGCACAACGGGCAAAAGCGAGGTCGCGCAACTGGTCGCAAAATTGTTAGAACTATCCGGCAAGCATATTGGTTTGGCATGCAGTGCGGGATTGTCTTTCGCGGGTCGGGTGCAGGACACACGCGATTGCGCGAACTGGGCTTCGGCACAAAAAGTATTATTGAACCGCAATGTCGATGCCGCCGTGATTGAAAACAGTATCGCCACCATACTCAACGAAGGCTTGGGTTATGACCGCTGCCAAGTCGGTGTCATCACTAATTTAGATGTCGCCCAACATTTTGGCGAATGCTATATCGACGACCCTGAACAAGTCTGCAATGTGTTGCGCACCCAAGTCGATGTGGTGCTGGACTACGGCGTGGCGGTGCTGAATGCGGCGGATGATTTGGTGGCGGGCATGGCTAAATATTGCGACGGCGAAGTGCTGTTTTTTGCGCGCGACATTGAGTTGTTGAGCGCGCATCGCCAGCAAGGCGGGCGCGGCGTATCTTTGCGTGACGGCAAGTTACTGCTGTGTACCGGTAGCGAAGAGCAAGCACTGGTCGGACTGAACCGCATTCCCGCGCTGAATAAAGCGCAAGACCCGCACCAGCTAGACAACATACTCGCCGCTATCGGCGCGGCTTGGGCGTTGCAGGTCACACCGGAAGTGATGCGCGCCGGTCTGGAAACGTATGCGAACCTCTAAAAATTCATTTTTCGGGCGAATCGCGATGTCGCGTCCTCACTCATTCCTCGCCTACCTTTTCGGTATGTCTGGTCATTTGTTGCGCGGCTCCTTGTGCTTCATCCCGAAATTCTGAATTTTGAGAGGTTCAATAATGGCGTACTGTTGTTTACTGCAAAATAAATAAAGGATTCTGTATGGATGTATCACGTATACGCGCATTGCGCGGCCCGAATTTGTGGAGTCGCCACACGGCCATAGAAGCTATCGTTGCGTGTGAACCCGGCGAATGCAACACCGCAAATATTTCCGGCTTTGAAGATCGTCTGCGCTCGCGCTTTCCGCAAATTGGTTTGTTGCAATTGAACGGGCATGCGGAGTCCGTGCCGATGGCGCATGTGCTGGAATTGGCGGCGTTGGGTTTGCAAGCGCAAGCGGGCTGTCCCGTGACATTCAGCCGTACTTCGGCGACCCAACAGGCTGGTGTTTATCAGGTCGTGATCGAATATAGCGAAGAGCAAGTCGGGCGGCGCGCCTTTGATTTGGCACTGCAACTTTGCCACGCGGCGTTGGATGATAGTCCGTTCGATCTGGAAATTGCTTTGAGTGAACTTAAAGAACTGGATGAGGATGTGCGTCTGGGACCGTCCACTGGCGCGATTGTGAATGCCGCTGTGGTGCGAGATATTCCGTATCGCCGTTTGACGCAGGGCAGCTTGGTGCAATTCGGCTGGGGCAGCAAACAACGCCGCATTCAAGCGGCGGAAACAGACCGCAGCGGCGCGATAGGCGAGACCATCGCGCAAGACAAAGAACTCACCAAAAAATTATTGGATGCGGCGGGCGTGCCTGTGCCACACGGCAGACCGGTTGCGGATGCCGACGATGCATGGGCGGCACTATGCGAAATTGCCGCGCCGGTGGTGCTCAAACCGGTGGATGGCAATCAGGGCAAGGGCGTGACGGTCAACATCACCACCCGCGAACAACTCGACAGAGCTTACGCGGTCGCGGTGCAATTCAGCGATGAAGTGTTGGTGGAACGATTTATACCGGGCAGCGACTTTCGCTTTTTGGTGGTGGGTAATCAGTTGGTCGCGGCAGCGCGGCGCGATCCGCCCATCGTCATCGGCGACGGTGTGCACAGCGTGCGCCAATTAGTGGAACAAGTGAACAGCGATCCGCGTCGCGGCACGGGTCATGCCACCAGTCTCACCAAAATTCGCTTGGACGACATCGCGCTGGCGAGTCTTGCCGCGCAAAAAATTTCGCTTGATGCTATTCCCGTCAAAGGCTCGCGGGTGGTATTGCGCAACAACGCCAACCTCAGCACCGGCGGCACGGCAACCGATGTGACCGATGATGTGCACCCGGAGATGGCGGCGAGCGCGGTGGCGGCGGCGCAAATGATAGGACTGGATATTTGCGGCGTGGATGTGGTGTGCGACACGGTGCTCAAACCCTTGCAAAAACAGGGCGGCGGCATCGTCGAAGTGAATGCCGCACCGGGGCTGCGTATGCATTTGCAGCCGTCGTTTGGCAAGGGACGCGCGGTGGGCGAGGCGATTATTTCCAGCATGTATCGCAAAGATGAAAACGGCAGAATTCCGCTCATCACCGTGGCGGGAACCAACGGTAAAACTACCACCGTCAGACTGATTTCACACATTCTCACTCAGCAGGGATTGCGTGTCGGTATGACCAACTCCGATGGCGTGTACATCCAAGGCAAACGCATAGACACGGGCGACTGCAGCGGACCGAAAAGTGCGCGCAATGTGCTGATGCATCCCGATGTGGATGCGGCAGTGTTCGAGACCGCGCGCGGCGGCGTGCTGCGCGAAGGCTTGGCGTTCGACCGTTGCGATGTCGCGGTGGTGACCAACATCGGCATGGGCGACCATCTCGGTTTGAATTACATCAGCACGGTTGAAGACCTCGCCGTGGTGAAGCGCGTGGTATTGCAGAACGTCGCGCCCAACGGCGTGGCGGTGCTCAATGCCACCGATCCCATGTGCGTCAAAATGCGCGATGCCTGTCCCGGCTCGGTGATTTTTTTCGCGCAGGATAAACATCATCCCGTCATGGCAACGCATAGAGCGCAAGGTTGCCGCGTGGTCTATGTCGAGCAGGGTGACATCGTCGCGGTCAAAGGCAATCAGGAACAGCGCGTGCCACTGGCGAATATTCCGATTACGCGCGACGGCACGATAGGA
>JBAVPP010000280.1:0-2620 GCA_049693175.1 Gallionella sp.
GTTCGGGTTTCATCGGCGGAATTGGGCTGGGTCTGAGTTACATCTCGCCCGTCTCCACGCTCATCAAATGGTTCCCGGATAAACGCGGCATGGCAACCGGCATGGCCATCATGGGCTTCGGCGGTGGCGCAATGATAGGCGCGCCGGTGGCGAACACGCTGATGGAACATTTTCACACCGCGACCAGCGTCGGCGTATGGCAAACTTTTGTGGTGATGGGCATCATCTATTTCATCTCCATGACGATAGGCGCGTTCGGTTATCGCATCCCGCCGGTGGGTTGGAAACTGGAAGGCTGGACCATGCCGGAAAGCAAACACGCGCTGATTTCCGACAACAATGTGCATCTGAAAAATGCGCACAAAACGCCACAATTCTGGTTGATTTGGGCTGTGCTGTGTTTGAACGTGAGTGCCGGTATCGGCGTGATTGGTATGGCTTCGCCTATGTTGCAAGAAATCTTCGGCGGCAATTTAATTGGTCATCCTGAAATCGGTTTTACCGACCTGAATGATGATCAGAAAAAAGCTATCGCCGCGATTGCCGCAGGTTTCGCCGGACTGCTTTCACTATTCAATATCGCGGGACGTTTTTTCTGGGCATCACTGTCCGACAAGCTCGGTCGCAAAAATACTTACTTCGTATTTTTCGCGCTCGGCATCGCCATGTACTCGCTCGCACCGTGGGCAGCGCACTCCGGTAATCAGGCCTTGTTCGTCGCTTTTGTGTGCATTATTTTGTCCATGTATGGCGGCGGTTTTGCCACCGTTCCGGCGTATCTGGCGGACATGTTTGGCACACAATTCGTCGGCGCGATTCATGGTCGTTTACTCACCGCTTGGGCGACCGCCGGCATCATCGGTCCGGTCGTCGTAACTTATATACGCGAAGCGCAAATCGCCAAAGGTGTGCCGCGTCAACTGGTATACGACAACACGCTGTACATCTTGGCGGGCTTTTTGGTATTGGGTTTCATCGCCAATTTATTGATTAAACCGGTCGATAAAAAATGGCACATGAGTGTGGCGGAGATGCAAGCCATCGAAGAAGAAGCCCATGAAAAGGCTGCGGGCGAAAAAATCGTGGTTGGCTCGTTCGGCATCGGACATGGAGGCTTGAATGGCGCATCCGCATTGGCTTGGACGGCAGTCGGCATTCCGCTGGCATATGGACTGTGGACAACTTTCACCAAAGCCATTGTGTTATTTCACTAGAAAAAATTATCCCGGCGCGCGATTTTTATACTTGCAATTTTTATCTTGCTCATTATAATGCGCGCCTCTTGCAAGATACTTACGGGTGCTTAGCTCAGTTGGTAGAGCACCGCCCTTACAAGGCGATTGTCGGCGGTTCGACCCCGTCAGCACCCACCAGCACCAAAAAGACTTAAGGTTTTCCTTAAGGTTTTCCTTAAGTCTTTTTCATTTTAGCCGCCGTCATTTAATGAGCTAATGACCGCTATCGCCAACAATATTCCTCAACCGGAATAGGCTGCGAACGATGCTCTATCTCATTGCGCAACAACTCGGCACTCGCCAGCGACATGGTCACGCCATAGCGAAAATGTCCGGTGTTGGCATACAGATTTTCCAGCACAGGATGACGGCTGATGGTGGGGATATTTTCAGGCGAACCCGGCCTGAAACCCGCCCAATGCTGGATGGGTTCGACATTTTTCCACGCCGAAAAGATCTCGCAAACACGGTTCATCAAACTGTCGCGCGCGGCTTGCGTGATAGATTTATCGAAGCCCACATCTTCCAACGTGCTACCCACCAGCACATGACCCTCGCGGCGCGGAATCAAATACAAATCTTTTTTCAACAGAATATTTTGGAACGGCGGCGCGTCGAATTTGAACAACAAAATCTGCCCGCGTATCGGCTTCACATTTAGCTGCATAGCGTGTTCGCCCAACAAATGTTTGCTCCACGCGCCGGCGGTAATGACATAAGCATCCGCACTGAATTCGCCGCATGAAGTTTGCAGCGCGCTGATGCGTGTGCCTTGTTGTAAAAAACTTTGCACTTCGCATTGTTCAGAAATCACACCGCCCAGCATTTCCACGCGTTTACGCAAGGCTCGCAACAGGCGTGGATTGCGCACTTGCGCAACTTCGGGCAACAGTAATCCGGTTTGATTTTCTATCGCCAAATGGTCGGCAACATTCACCGTTTGCACGGAAAAGTGATGTTGCTCACACCAGTTTTTTGCCACCTCTAAATCGAACGGCGGCAACACCAACATGCCGCTGCGCTGATACTCGGTGTCTATACCCGTGATTTTACGCAAGGCTGGTGCAACCTGCGCCAACATAGTCATGCCGCGATGCGCAAGACGCGTTACCGCGTCCGAATAATCCCATGAACACAGTGGCGACATAATGCCGCCGCCCGCCCATGAAGCCTCCTGACCGATTGTGCCGCGCTCCAACAACGTGACGCGATGTCCCGCTTCCAGCAAGGCGATGGCACTGGTCATGCCGACCGCGCCACCGCCTACAATCAGAATATCTGTGTTCACTGAATCAATCTTTTGCGACGATGGGAATAGTGAGCGTTTTGGGCAAGGGAAACACGACATTCTCGATGATGCCTTGCAACTCGACGACCTTGGAGCC
>JBAVPP010000281.1:0-9473 GCA_049693175.1 Gallionella sp.
ACAATTCCAGCAAGATGTGCGCGATGCCGTGGCGAAATATGGTCGTTGTGTGATTGCGGCATCCGAAGGCATCACTGATAAAGACGGCAATCCAATCTCGACCAGCGGCGAAAAGGATTCGCATGGCAACATCCAACTCTCCGGCAGCGGCGCGTTGGGCGACACGCTGGCAGCCTTGGTAAAAGAGGCGTTCGCCGGACAAAAAGTGCGCGTGCGCGCCGACACCTTCGGTTATTTGCAACGCTCCTTCCCGACCATCATCTCGCCCATAGATGCACAAGAGGCGCGCGAAGTCGGCACGGTGGCAGTGAACCATGCGGCGACCACCGCACAGCCCGGCTCGGTGTCTATCCGCCGATTGAGCAGCGTGCCCTATCGCAGCGAATGTTTCATTACGCCGCTGTCTACCGTGGCGCGTGAGGCGACGCACATGAAGGATGAGTTTATCAACGCGGCAGGCAACGACGTGACGCAAGCGTGGCTGGATTATGTCGCGCCGCTGGTGGGCGAATTGCCCAAGATGGGACGGTTGTAAGTGTGCCCGTCATTCCCGCCTGCGCAGGAATGACGGTGAGTTGCGCGGGGATGACGGCAAGGTTAGATTATTAGTTCAACTGATTTTTGCCACCGCGCTTTGCAAGTTTTTCAATTGTTCCAAAATCTCTTCCCGCAACTGCAACATGGTGGGAACGAGCGCGTCTGAGAAATCACCCGCATCGCGCAGGCGTATGATTTCCGCGCCTATACGATGCACTTGCATGTGGTTACTTTCGATCTTGATGAATTCAGGCAGATGGCCGTAGCGAGATTGGCCTTTGCCGTCATACCATAAGCCAAAGCGGCACTGATGATGGTTGGTCAATTGGGACGTGATGAAATGCAAGGAAGGATCTTGCAAACCCCGCAGGATTTGATCGACCCAATGCGTGTGATCTTGCTCGGCGACCAGTAGCGGAAAATCATCCAGATGCCAAGCCACTTTTGCCCACCGTTGCCATTTTTCATCCGGCACGAATTGCCGCTCCCAATCCAACACCAGCGAGGCTGGCATGGGGTGCGCGATGGCGTGACCTTGCGCGACATCGCAGCCCAAACGCATCAGCAATACGCCGTGCGCGCTGGACTCCACACCTTCGGCGATAAGGTTGCGTTCAAACACATGAGCCAGCCCGATGATGGCTTCTATCAATGCCATATCTTCTCTGTCCTCCAGCATATCGCGCACGAAAGACTGGTCGATTTTCAGCGTGTTGGCGGGTAAATGTTTGAGATAATTCAGCGACGAATATCCCGTGCCAAAATCGTCCAGCGCGAAACTTACCCCCAACTTTTGACACTGCGCAATCAGCGTGCTGACCTGATCGAGATCATGCTGCGCGACAGATTCCAATATCTCAATTTGCAGTAAATGCGGCGGCACGTTGGGATGGTTCGCCAAGAGTATTTTGAGGCGCAATAAAAAATCGGGATTTTGCAAATGCCGCGCCGCGATGTTCACGCTTACCGGCCAGAGTTTGCCCTGCGTTTGCCAATGTTCAATCTGAGTCAGCGCGGTTTCTATCACCCACTCGCCGATTTCAGCGATGAGGTCGGTTTGTTCTACCATAGGCAAAAACATGCCCGGTATCAGCATACCGCGTTGCGGGTGATGCCAGCGCAGCAAGGATTCCATGCCGACCACCGTACCGTTGCGCATATTCACTTTGGGCTGGTAGTACAAACACAATTCGTTATTGCGCAGCGCGTCGCCGACTTGAGTCAACGTTTGGTGTGCGGTCTGCAATTCCTGATCTTGCAGCACGTCGAAAAAATGATAGCGGTTGCGCCCCAGTTGTTTGGCGAGATACATCGCTTGATCGGCATGGCGCAGCAAGGTGTCCGGGTCGGCCGTATCGTTGGGATACAGCACCACGCCTATGCTGGCGGAAACTTTCAGCATCTTATTGTCTATCACATAAGGCGTGGTCATCGCTTCCAAAATGCGTTGTAAAGTGGCTTCCGTTTCCGCCTGGCTATGCAGTCCGCCCAACAACAAAACAAACTCGTCGCCGCCCATGCGTGCCACGGTATCTTCGGCGCGCGTCGCTTCAATCAAACGCTCGGCGGCCTTGACCAGCAATCTGTCGCCGACACCGTGCCCGTGTATATCGTTCACCGGTTTGAACTCATCCAAATCCAACAGACAAACGGCCAGACCATCGTGTTGGCGGTTGGACGTTGCCAGCGCGCGCTCGAAACGATCCGCCAGCAACGCGCGATTCGGCAAGCCGGTCAGCACATCATGTCCCGCCTGCCAGCGCACGTCGCGCAGCAAACGGTGTTTTTCGGTGACATCATGGAACACCAGCACGCAGCCCAGCAATTCGCCATTTCCCAAATAAATTGGCGCTGCGGAATCCTCGATGTTGTATTCCGTTTTGTTGCGTGAGATGAGTATGGTGTGATTCGCCAGCAACACCGTCTTGCCTTCTTTCAATACCTGATCGACAGGGTTGATAACAGGCTGGCGCGAGGCCTCATTGACGATATGGAATATCTCGGTGAGTGGTTTGCCCGCGGCATCCAGCAAAGGCCAGCCGGTGAGTTTTTCCGCCACCTGATTAAGAAAAGTCACGCGACCTCGCGCATCGGTGGTGACCACCGCATCGCCTATGCAGGCAAGCGTCACTTGGGCGCGTTCTTTTTCCGCCGCCAAACTTTTGGTTAGGGATTGCTGTTCTTGGTGATGATCATGCAGTTTTTTTTGCATCGTGGTCAGCCACCCGGATACGGTGTTTTGCTGGTGAAAGTCATCCGCTGTGGTGCTGGAAAAATTGCCGCTGGCGATTTTATCAATTTTATTTTTTACCTCATCGACACTGCTGCCTAGCGTTTTCAGCAGGGTGCGATAAGTGCGCCACATCTCAAACATCAAAGCCACAATCAACGCGGTCAACACATAGCGCAACGCCAAGGCAAGATTTTCCGCCGAACGCACGGCGGCGCGGGTGCGTTGATCGACCATTTCATCAAACTCGGCGATGGGGCGCATGATGTCCGCTTTTGCCTCATGGTATTTCGATCCGTACACCAGCAAGCGCGCGCGTTGCCAGAGTTCTTCGGCATCGCTGCCACGGGCTTCGCTGAGTTTCATCGCATCGGTTTCGATTTTGATTAGACGATTCCAGTTGCTCATGGCGAGACTCAATTCTTCGAACTCGCCGGGGGTGAATGCAGCTTGTCGCATTTCCTCCATCAGTGAAATCTTTTTTCCGCTATCGGCTGAAGGGCGCACGTCATCATTCATCACCAGATCCCAATAAATCGAATGGTAATTGAGCGGGCGCGAACGCACGCCATCGCGTATGTCGAGGATTTCCTGGTAGTGTTGTTTGTAAATGGGATTGCCGGAGATGATGTAACTGTGCGCCATGCGCATCAAATCCACCGATGACTGGCGTAACTCATCGATCAGCACCTCGGATTGATAGCGTTGCTCGGTGGCCGCATCGGCGCGTTTTTGCGCGACCACATATGATGCGAACACCAGCACGGATGCGGCAAACAAAATTAGCAGTGCGATAATTTCCCGCGAGAACGCGGAGTTGCGAACTTTAGTAATCAAAATGTCCATCCCGTCGTTATTTTTATTTGGCGTATAAACTCATGCCATGCTATAAAAATATAGCACGGCATGGTGGCACTATGGAATGCCGGATGTCAATGGGTCGTTCGGCTACTTTTGTTGGTTGTTGAATGCCTTAGCTCTCTTTAACCTTATACCAAGCCGCATACAAGGCGGGCAAAAACAAGCAAGTGAGCAGGGTGGCGACCACCAAACCGCCCATGATGGTTACCGCCATCGGTCCCCAGAACACTTGGCGGGTCAGCGGGATCATCGCCAATATCGCCGCCGAAGCGGTCAACACAATAGGGCGAAAACGGCGCACGGTGGAACTGACGATCGCTTCCCATTGCGACTTTCCTTCTTCCTCGTCTTGGCGTATCTGATCCACCAAAATCACCGAGTTGCGCATAATCATTCCGGCTAGTGCGATAAACCCTAGGTTAGCCACGAAGCCGAACGGCACTTGGAAAATCAGCAATGCCAATGCCACGCCGATCAAGCCCAGCGGGGCGGTGAGCATGACCATCACGGTGCGGCTGATGCTTTGCAGTTGTATCATCAGCAGGGTAATCACGCCGACCAGCATCAGCGGCATCACCGCCGCAATCGCCGTTTCACCTTTGGCGGATTCTTCCACGCTGCCACCGGTTTCGATGCGATAACCCGCCGGTAATTTCGCGCGTAAATCAGCCAGTTTCACATTCATTTCGGCGGACACAGTGGCGGGTTGCGTGTTGTCAGCCATGTCGCCGCGCACCGTTAAAGTGGGCAGACGATTGCGCCGCCAGATGATGCCTTCTTCTTGCACGGGTTCGAGTTTTGCCACTTGCGACAACGGCACATGATGACCACCGGGCAAGGGAATATCCAGATCGGGCAAGCGATTCAGCGATTGTAAATCCGCCGCGCCACCGCGCCACACCACGTCGATAAGTTGATCCGCTTCGCGGAATTGCGTTAACGCCACGCCGTTCATCCAGCCTTGCAACGCCTGCGAAATTTCCTGACTCGACGTGCCGAGTTGACGCGCGCGTTCCTGATTCACAACCACGCGCACGCTTTTCACTTTTTCGTTCCAGTCGAAATTCACGGTCTGCAAATGCGCATTGGCGCGCATTAAACTGGCGACTTGTTCGGACACGCTGCGTATCACGGTCAGGTCTTCACCCATCACGCGGAACTGCACCGGATAGCCGGTCGGCGGGCCGTTTTCCAGACGCACCACGCGTATGCGCAGCGGTGAAAATTCCGCGCTGGCGAATTGCGTTTCCAAGCGTTGTTTAACGTCTTCACGTGCTTTCAAATCTTTGGTGACCAATACGAACTGGCCAAAATTATCGGCGAATAATTGTTGGTCTAGGGATAAAAAGTAACGCGACGCGCCATTGCCAACATAGGATGAGAACGATGCGATACCATCGTCTTTTGCCACCAGTTGTTCTATGCGTTTAACTTCCGCCTCGGTCGCTTTGAGCGACGCGCCTTGCGGCAACCACACATCCACCATCAATTCCAAACGGCTGGCACTGGGGAAAAATTGTTTTTGCACGAATTTGCCAAACAACATCATGGACACGACAAAAATTAAAATCGTGCCGAGTATGACTTTCCAGCGATGGCGCAAACACCATTCCACCAGTGCGCGAAAGCGGCGATAAAAGGGTGTGTCGTAAATATCCGCACCGTGTTTTTGTGCCTGCGCGATGAGTTTTTTTGCGTCCAATAATTTGTAGCCCAGATAGGGCGTGAACACCACCGCAACTACCCAAGAAGTGAGCAGCGCGATAGTCACGACTTGGAATATCGAAATGGTGTATTCGCTCGCCGCCGACTTGGAGAACCCCACCGGCGTGAACGCGGCGGCGGTGATGAGTGTGCCGGTCAGCATCGGGAAGGCGGTGGAGGTGTAGGCGAAAGTTGCGGCGCGGAATCTATCCCAACCCTGTTCCATTTTCACCACCATCATTTCCACCGCGATGATGGCATCATCGACCAGCAGACCGAGCGCGATAACCAACGCACCCAGCGAGATGCGCTGCAAGTCTATACCAAAAATTTTCATCATAAAAAACGTGATCATCAGCACCAGCGGAATGGACAAGGCCACCACCGTGCCGGTGCGCCAACCCAGGCTGAGAAAGGACACCGCGAGCACGATGAGTATCGCTTCGGTGAGCGAACTCTCGAATAAATGTATCGAGCCTTTGACTACTTCCGGTTGATTGGCGACGACGTGCAACTCGACACCGACCGGCAATTCTTTGGCGATTTTTTCCATCGTGACGCGCAGGTTTTCGCCCAGATTGATAACGTTGCCGCCTTTGTCCATGATCACGCCCAAACCTATGGCGGGCTGACCTTGCACACGCATACGCGGTTGCGGCGGATCGACTAAACCACGAGAAATTTTGGCGATGTCACCCAGCCGAAAATGTTGACCGTTCACCAGCAACTCGGTGGCGCGCACCTGCGCCACGTTGTCGAATTCACCGGTCACTCGCATGTGGATGCGGTCACTATTGGTTTCGATAAAACCGGACGGGCTGACCGTATTTTGTTTTTGCAAGGCTTCGGCAATTTGCGCGGGCGTGATGCCCAAACTCGCCAGTTTGGTTGGCGCGATGTCGATATAGATTTTTTCGTCCTGCACGCCGATGAGCTCGACACGTTTCACATCCGGCACACCTTTCAAATCCAATGCGATGCGGTCGGCATAACGGCGCAGCGCGGGCAAATCGTAACCGTCACCGGTGAGCGCGAAAATATTGATGTCGATGTCGCCGAACTCGTCATTGGGAAACGGGCCTTGCACACCGGCGGGCAGGGGGTGTTGGATGTCGTTTAATTTTTTGCGCACCTGATACCAAGCATCCGGCACTTCTTTTTTCGGCGTGTAATCTTTGAGCATCACGAACACCAGCGATTCGCCGGGTTTGGAGGCCGAGCGCACCACATCTATCCAAGGTGTTTCCTGGATTTTTTTCTCAATGCGTTCGGTGAGTTCGCGCTCGACTTCCTGCGCCGTCGCGCCCGACCAGAGCGTGCGCACCACCATCACTTTGAACGTGAAATCGGGATCTTCGGCTCGACCCAAATTAAAGTAAGAAATGATGCCCGCGAAGGTCAGCACCACGATGAGATACACCACCATTTGCTGGTGGTTTAACGCCCACGCGGAAAGATTGGGGAAACGCGAGTTGTGCGCGTCTTGATGCTCGCTCATTGCGCCACACCATTATCGATGGCGTGAATTTTTTCACCCGCAACCAGTTTGTGCACTCCCGCGCTGACGATGCGTTCACCGGCTTTAATGCCACCCGAAATCATTGCGCTATCGTCGCGGTAATTCGCCACTTGCACGGTGCGCAAACTGACACTGTGATCCGCCGCAACGATCCATACCGCAGCATTGTCGCCCTGTTGGAATATGGCTGAAAGCGGCACGATAAAATTTCCCGCCGCGCTATTTTTCGCGCTGAAACTCACTTGCGCCGTCATACCCAAAGGAATACTTGTGGTTGGCAAAGTAAGGCGTGCGGCATAGGTGCGGCTGCCCGCATCGGCGGCGGGTGACAGCTCGCGCAAGCGTCCGCTGAGTTTGGTATTTTCATCGTTCCACAGCGTAACCTCGGCGGGCATACCGATTTTCAAACTGGAAAATTGACTTTCAGGAATCGCAACGGCGACTTCGCGTTCGCCATCTTGGGCGAGTTTAATGACGGGTTGTCCGGCACTCAGCACTTGTCCGACTTCGGCCAATGTTGCCATCACCACGCCGGATTTTTCCGCAACCAAGGTGGTATAGCCGGATTGGTTATGCGCTAATCCGGCTTGTGCGGACAAGGACTTGAGCGTGGCTTCTTTTGCATCCAACGCCGATTGACTGACGAAATTTTTAGCGCGCAATTCGCGGTAACGCGTCACTTCGTCTTTCGCCAATTGCAATTGCGCATCGGCGGAACTGGCTTGCAGCCCCTCGTCCGCGCTATCCAATTTTGCCAATACTTGTCCGGCTTTTACCACCGCACCCGCGTCCACCAAGCGTTGCGAAATTTTGCCGCCCACGCGAAAGCCCAAAGAAATTTCGTGCCGTGCGCGTATCTCGCCGCTATACACATGCGTGCCGTCGCCCGCCACGCTACCCACCACTAGCGTGAGGGCGGGACGTTCAACAGCGGCAGGCGGCGCGGACTCTTTGCTACATGCGCAAAGCGCGAAAACAAGGGCGGCAAACAGGGGCGTAATTTTCATGGCATATCAGGCAATGCTAAAAAGGTTAGGCAATGTAGTTTTCAAACAGGTGTTTGTCAAACCCGAAATTTAAACTTGAACTTTTTACGGTGCGGGACAAAAAAATCCACCGCATCACTGCGGTGGATTTTGTGATAATTGTTTTGTAGTCCGGTTAAACCGGCGACGCATCAGAACTTGACGCGCAGTCCCACGCCGTAGGTATTGAAGTTGGCTATGCCTATGCCATTGGAGGACACCATAGAACCCGATTTTCTATCCAACATCATCGCGGCATACAAATTGGTTTGTTTGCTCAAATAATATTCAAGCATAGCCGAGTAATATTTATCCGCGCCATCTATTGTCGTAACAGCCGCACCAGATGCGGCCTCTGTTCCGGCAGCGGTAACAACATCGTAGAAGCCCACCGAGGCTTTGAGCGCGGGCGTGACTTGATAATTAGCTCCCAGCCAGTACACATTCAAATTTCTCTGATTGGCAAACGACTTATTTGTGCCAATGTTATAACTGTAAAGTGTCGTCATTAGCGCATCCGCGCCGTAGTTGCTTGGCGCGGAAATTTGCTCGCGCTCATAACCTGCTTTCAGGGTTAGCCCATCCGTTACCTGGTAACGTCCGGCCAACATATAGGATTGCACTTTTTCAAAAACAGCATTCACGGTATTGGGGGCTGCATTGGCTGACATGGCAGTGGTATCGTTGGCTTGTTGCAAGCCCAGTTGGACTCCGAAAACCCCCGTTTCATAGCCCACGTTGAGTTGCCCATTGCTGCGTGCAGAACTGGCGTTAGCCATCCCCCCCATGCCATACAAGGCACTGACATTAAGATTGCCTATCTTCTTGGCATATTTGATGGCACTGTCTACGCGCGAGTTATCGGTTGCACCACCACCGCCATAAGTACCGGAAAAGTTGATCGGCGAAAATATCTGCGCATTCACCGGATCATAGCCGCCACCCACACTGGTAATAATATCCAGTTGTAAGCTGTTCTGACGACCAAAGGTCAGCGCGCCCCAATCAGTATTGGCAATGCCAACAAATGCCATACGGTTGAATAGCTGACCATTGATCGCGGTGTCTGAAATCATGCTTCTGTTGCTAGCCCCGCCACCGCCGGCAAGACCGGACGCGGAAATATTTCCATTGGGCAAACTGAATGCCGATTCCAGTTGAAAAAATGCCTTATTGCCGCCACCCATCTCTTCGCTGCCTTTGATACCCCAGCGTGTTTGCGATACCGCACCGTTGACCATGCCGCGCACTGTGCCGAATGGGGCGTTGCTGCCAGTTGGATTCGTGCCGGTGATGTTGGGGCCAAAGTTGCCTGCATTGGTTAATTGGGCAACACCCACGTCCAATACACCATACACGCTGACATCAGTATGATCGTTGCCGACCACATTGACATCGGCATGAGCGATACTTGCAATAGAGCTGATTGTGATGGCGGCGATCAGGGATTTTTTCATTTGTTTTAATGTTCCACAATTTATTGAACAACTGGCTTGGGCATACATAACGATACCGTTATATAGTATAAGTTATAACGATAATCACTCACAAATATTTTGTGTGAAAAGGCCCACTGGATTTGCACGGTATGCAACGA